>PHTZ01000001.1:642500-942500 GCA_002813285.1 Flavobacteriaceae bacterium MAR_2009_75 | reverse complement strand
AAAAGTACCTGCTGAAGAGTCTTAGGTGAAGAAGGTGAACTCATATTATAATTACAGAAAGCCACTTTATAAGTGGCTTTCTTTGTATAGAAGGTGTTATGTTATAACCGGGTGGTTATAGTACTCTTCCTGTTGAACCGTTTTCACTCATATCAAGCTTATAAATGTAATCAGGCTTTAAACCAGGTTCTTTTCTATGTGATACGAATACAGTTGTGGTTGTACTTTCCTTTGCGAATTTATTAACAAGGGATACGAACAACATTGCACTTGCATCATCAAGCCCTGCCGTGGGTTCATCGAGTATCAATAAAGGAGGATGTTTGATCATGGCCCTGGCGCACATTACCAATCGTTTCTGACCCATGGTCAAATCGTGAAATAGTTTGTCCTTAACATCCCAAAGGTCTATGAGTTTCAGCCATTCTTTGGCTAGGCGTAACTGTACTTCGGTAGACCTAACATAGAGGCCGATAGAATCGGTAAGTCCCGAAATAATCATATGCTCTACGGAATGATAGCCCGTGAATTTATCGGTAATCGAAGGGGTAAAGTATCCTATAAGCTTCTTAATCTCCCAAACACTTTCTCCGCTTCCTTTTTTATGGCCAAAGATAAAAAGCTCTTGTCCATAGCCTTTTGGATTATCCCCTGTAATCATTGATAATATAGTGGTTTTGCCACTACCATTATTGCCGCGCAACTCCCAAAACTCTCCCTTTCTAATAGTCCAATGAATATTGTTCAGAATGGGCTTTTCCACGTATTTTACGCCGACTCCATCTAAGCGAATAAGCACTTCATCTTTAATTTCATAACTCTTGGGGGGCTTGGGTATCTCATCATTAAATACACTGTTTAAATGAGGCGCTAAGGCCTCAGATTTGTTTTTGTAAAAGATAAGCTTTGAACCCTCTAATGAAGCAAAGTTGTCGATAAATGGTAAAAGGTCGGCCTTTCTACTGACTAGCTGAATAATACTTATTTTTTTTGAAGCTTCGAATAATTGACTTTGAAGTCTTTCTTGACTTTCAAAATCAATATTATCAAAAGGGTTGTCTAAAATTAGAAAGTCTAGGTTTGATTTCAGTAAATGACTGAGCATAGCTTTTTTTTGTTCTCCGCTAGACATTGTTTTTAAAGTTTGACCTTTCTCGATATTAATAATTTTAGTGTCGTGTCGGTCTTCTTCCTCAATAAATTTTTCTAGTACTCTTTTGGAGTACAATCCACCTTTAGAATTATTGAGTGCTTTAAAATTTGAATCTGCTTTTCCTTGTAGCAATGTATCTATAAGCTGATTCTTATTAGAAGTATTATCAATAAAAACTGCCCAGTGTTTTTTGCTCATAAATGTATTCTATAGATGTAAACTTTGTTATTGTTGTAGGTGGTCGTATGGTCTATGTGCATGCCCAAAGATGATGCAACTTTTTGTGAAGGTGTATTGTGTATTTGAATGATTGAAATTACTGATTTTGACAACTGCTGCTCAATTACGTACTCTTTGCACCTTTGAGCAGCTTCTTTGGCAAAACCTTTATGCCAATAGTTTGGCAATAGAGAATAGGCAATTTCTAATTCGTTTTGATGGTCAACCTTTTGAACCAGAAGGCCGCTTAATCCTATTAATTTATTGTCAGATTTTGATATGAGTGCGTTCATTCCGCCCAAACCCTTTTCATAGCGTTCGAAAATTCTATCGAACTGTTGTTGACAAGCTAAATATGGTTTTTCTGGTAGACCTTTCCAAAATTGTGAAGTGCGTTTATCTTCATGAAACGGAAGCCAGTCTTCAAAGTCTGATTTCAGCACTTTTCGAAACAATAGTCGTTCCGTTTCTTGGTCTTCCAGCAATAAACTAGTCAAAATATTAAAGTTTTGTGTAATCGATACGATCTCCGATTTTAAGTCCCCATTGGGCTACAAGGCCTGAGTTTACCTCAAGAACGTATTGCACAGGTATTTTAGATGAAAGGCTAGATTCATTTAAAGGTTGTGCATTTTCTTGAAAACTGCCGATGGTCAAGTCTTCTTTAATAAAAATAAGGTCTAGAGGAAACTCGGTATTCTTCATGTAAAAAGAATGCATCGCCACATCTGGAAAAATGAAAAGCATACCTTGATTGGCTTCCATGCTGCTGCGATACATTAGGCCTGTCTGCGTTTCATATTCCGAATCTGCAATCTCAATATTTAGTTTAGTTAATAGAGAATCGGAGTTGGCCCTAAGTATTCTTAGTTCACCTTCTTTCTTAAAAGCAACTTCTGCTTTCTTGACTTCTCTTTTTGGCTCGTCTTTACAAGACCAAATAATTAATGTCATAAAGAGTATGGTGAGAAAGGTGTTCAGAAGCTTCATAATAGTAATTGTACTTGACGGCAATTCTTTTTCAGTTAGTTTTCTATCTAACCTTTTTGAGGTTTAAACATGAAATAAAGACCTATGATAATAAATGGAATGCTCAACCATTGGCCGGTAGAAAGTAAGCCTAGAGACTCTTCAAAACCGCCTTGGCTCTTCTTTACAAACTCAACAAAGAAACGAATCGTCCAGAGTAGTACTAAGAATACTCCGAACAGATAACCGGTTCTGTTCTTTTTGTCGGTTTTCCAATAGAGAAAATAGAGTATTGCAAAAACAAAGATATAAGCTATGCCTTCGTACAATTGGGCGGGGTGCCGGTAGGGAATCTGAGCTAAATATTCAGAAAATTGTGGATTGTTTTCAATGGCATCATATGCTGCATTAACTGTTTTTTCTTTAGTAATGCCCAAGGCTTGGGAAGGGTGCAAATCGTCGGAATCTCTTATGAACTTCGTTGCAAAAACGAAAGATTCATCTGTAACCTTACCGTTGATTTCAGAGTTGAAAAAGTTACCCAATCGAACACAAAATGCACCTATAGCAAACGGGATCACCATTCGGTCTAGCAACCAAAGAGGTTTCATGTCCGGATACTTTTTAGCGTAAAGGTAAGTGCCGATCAACACCCCAATAATCGCACCATGACTTGCTAGCCCAGTAAAGCCTGTAAACTCATAACCGTTGATAAAGCCAAATAGTGTGCCATCGGCCCTCTCTCTAATGGGCAAAAGAATCTCTAATAAGTGGTTCTTATAATAAGGCCAATCATAAAAGAAAACATGACCCAATCGAGCACCTAGCATTGTTGCCAAAACAGTATGAATGAATAATGAATCGAGTTGTTCTACCGTTTTTTTCTCATTAGTGAAAATCTTCTTCATTAAAAACCAACCAAGGCCAAAAGCAGTGATCCATAAAAGATTGTAATATTTAATTTGGAGTGGACCTAAAGAGAAGAGGGTTTCATTCGGATTCCAGATAATACCTAAATAGTACATGTATTGGGTTTTATAGGGCTAAGATAAGAATTTCACTTAGGGCTTAAGTAAAGTTTTGAGTTTTATGCAATAACTTGATTTGTTGTTCTTCTAGTTTTTCAAACTAGGATTCTGCCAAAATAAATTTCAGGGTACCGGGTCGTACCCTTTTCCTCCCCAGGGGTTGCAACTGAATATTCGTTTGATTGAAAGCCAGCCTCCTTTGAAAAGTCCATGTTTTCTTAAAGCCTCTAAAGTATAGTGCGAACAAGTTGGCGAATATCGACAGGCAGCCGGGGTGTAGGGTGAAATTACCAACTGATAAAACCTTATCAAAAGTATGAAGGGGGCTATCAGAATTTTTTTCACCTCTTAAAAATTTAAAAAATTGAATTTTAACCTTGTAAATTATGAATAAGTTATTGTATGCTAAAAGTGGTGCCTTCTTTGCCATCTTTTAGTTGAATACCCATCTCGGCCAACTGGTCACGAATTTTATCTGAAGTGGCAAAATCTTTATTGTCACGAGCTTCCTTTCGTAACTTGATTAATAATTCTACCACACCTGAAAGCTTTTCAGTATCTTTTCCGTTTGCTGCACCTTGTTCTAGGCCTAGAATTTCAAATATAAAGGCATTCAATGCATTTTCAAGCGATGTTTTGTCCGTTGCCGATATCTGTTCTTTACCTTCTTTAATTAAGTTGACGTGCTTGACGGCATCAAAAAGATGCGCTATTAAAATAGGCGTATTGAAATCGTCGTTCATTGCATCATAGCATTTCTGCTTCCATGCTTCTACATCAAAATCGCTTGTACCGGCTGTATCTAAATCCTTTAGCAAATTGAAGGACTCCATCAACCTATTGAATCCCTTTTCTGAAGCCAGAAGCGCATCGTTACTCAAGTCTAATATGCTAGTGTAGTGCGCTTGCATCATAAAAAATCGAACAACCGATGGGGTAAAGGCCTTACTGAGTATATCGTTCTCACCAGTGAAAATTTCACCTGGCAAAATATTGTTGCCTGTTGACTTGGCCATTTTTTTGCCGTTCATCGTCAGCATATTAGCGTGCATCCAGTAATTTACGGGAGACTGGCCGTAACTGGCTTCGGCCTGAGCGATTTCACATTCGTGATGCGGAAATTTAAGGTCCATTCCCCCGCCATGTATGTCAAAGGTCTCACCTAGATATTTTGTGCTCATGGCCGTACATTCTAGATGCCAACCCGGAAAACCATCTCCCCATGGGGAAGGCCACCTCATAATATGCTGTGGCTCCGCTTTTTTCCAAAGGGCGAAATCTTGCGGACTCTTTTTATCGTCTTGTGCCATTAGCTCACGCGTATTGGCAATCATGTCTTCGAGCTTTCTTCCGCTTAACTTACCATATTCATGGTCTTCGTTAAAACGGGTAACATCAAAGTATACTGATCCGTTCACTTCATAAGCGTAGCCTTTTTCGAGAATATCTTTAATGATTTCAATCTGTTCGATAATGTGGCCTGTAGCAGTCGGTTCAATGCTTGGGGGTAAAAAATTGAACTTTTCAAGAATATTATGAAAATCTATGGTGTAGCGTTGAACAACCTCCATAGGTTCAAGCTTTTCCAAACGTGCCTTTTTAGCGATTTTATCTTCCCCATCTTCAGCATCGTCTACCAAATGCCCGGCATCGGTAATATTTCGAACATATCTTACTTTAAAGCCCAAATGTTTCAGATACCTGAAAATCATATCAAAAGACATAAAGGTTCGGCAATTGCCCAAGTGTACGTTGCTGTAGACCGTTGGTCCGCAAACGTACATGCCTATATGGCCTTCGTTTATAGGTTTGAACTTTTCTTTAGTACCGGTAAGGGAGTTGTATATTTTTAAAACCTGGCTTTCGTAAAGTGGCATTGATATCTAAATGCGATTAGAAGTTGGTATCTAGGTTGATGTAATCTAAAAATTCGCGACGAACTGACTCTTCTTTAAATTTGCCGCCATATTCTGCAGTGACCGTACTACTGTCAATATCACGTATTCCACGTGAGTTTACGCAAAGGTGTTTGGCATCGATAACGCATGCCACATCATCGGTTTCCAATACTTTTTGAAGTTCTCTAACGATTTGAATATTCAAGCGCTCTTGAACTTGTGGTCGTTTGGCGTAATAATCAACGATACGGTTCATCTTTGATAGTCCGACTACATTTCCGCTAGAGATATAAGCGATATGCGCTTTACCGACGATGGGTAATAAATGGTGCTCACAGGTAGAATAAAGAGTGATGTTCTTTTCGACTAACATCTCCCCGTACTTGTACTTATTGTCAAAAGTCGAAGATTTCGGCTTTCGGTCAGGATGCAATCCACCGAAAATTTCTTTTACATACATTTTGGCAACCCGATTTGGGGTGCCTTTCAAACTATCATCATCAAGGTCAAGGCCCAGAGTTAGCATTACCTCACGAATGTTTTCTTGTATACGCTTTATTTTTTCTTCATCGGTCAAAACAAATGCATCGTTTCGTAAAGGGGTGTCTTCAGATGCGGAAATATGGTCGTTTCCCATCTCTTCAAATTGCTTTTCCAAAGTACTGTCAATTTTCATCTACTCATTTCTTTTCTGGTTCAAATCAGTATCAAAGTGGCAATCTTCAGAAAAGCAGAAGGTTACAGCTTTGCAGTAACTTGACCAAAACGAACGGCAAAGATATACATTATATAGCACTTTACGCCCTATATGCGGTAGTACACAACATAAATTGGTGTTAAGGTTTCTTACGCCGTAAATTTACTTTGCCCAATGTCGAGCCAACTAATGAATAGAAATAAACTACTATTATTTTTTTTGTTTATCTACGGAATGTCGTCGGTCATTGCGCAGGTATCGCCTGATTGTGTCAATGCAATTCCTATTTGCAACGATACACCAGTGAATGGGGGTACCAACGGTTTTGGTGATGACGATTTCAACGGAATGGTTACTAGCGGTTGTTTAGAGCAAACACTTGAAGGAACTATAGAGTCAAACTCAGCATGGTACCGTTTTCGAACAGGAGCTTCGGGCCAGCTGGGCTTTAACATTGGGATTGATACCAATGAAGACTGGGATTTTGCACTTTACAGAACAGATGACTGTAATAATTTGGGAGAGCCTGTACGATGTAATTTTTTCGATAACCAAGATGAAAATGCTTTTGTCGGGGTAGGGGAAGACCCTTCGGGAAATACTTCAAATGTGCAGTATGAAGATTGGCTGCAAGTAGAACCAGGAGAAGATTATTATTTGTTGATTAACAACTTTAGTAATAATAATTCTGGATTTAGCATTCAATTTTCAGGTCATATTTTTGTGACCAACCCTTTCGATGCTCTCGACTGTTCTATTATCGACAATCTTTTAGGTTCGCCCATTTCTGCTTGTGAGGGTGATAATATTGTGTTAGATGCCGACACATCTGATGCAATCACTTATAATTGGTTTATAGATACCGGAGCGGGGTTCGATCCAATCATTGGTGAAAATAACAGCACTTTACAAGTAGTAAATTCGGCATTTTATAGGGTAGAGGTGGTTAGGGCTTTTGGCAATATATATAGCGATGTACAAGTATATTTCTCTACCAGACCTGTATCAAATATAGTTTCAGATGACGCTTCTTGCACTGGACTTGACGTGTATAATCTCGGACAGAAAGATGACGAAGCCTTGGGTAGTCAGAGTAATGACGATTTTTTGGTCAGTTATTATCTATCACAATCTGACGCCGTAAATGCTGAAAATGTTTTACGCAAAGAATATGAAGCCGGTTCAGGTTCTCAAACTATATATGTCAGGGTTACTTCTATCGATAATCCAAAATGTTTTGATGTGTCCCAAAGTTTTCAACTTATCAACTTAACGACCCCAGTTTTAGATTTTTCTACGCAAGCCTACTTATGTCAAGAGGATAGTGGCGTAACTATAGGCGAAGACCAACCTGATTCAAACTTGTCATATTCTTGGGATAACGGAGAAACAACTCCTACCATTATAATTACCCAAGAGGGAGAATATACATTGGAAGTTACCAATACCCAATCAGGGTTAAGTTGTAGCGACTCTAGAACCATTACTGTTACGAACTCAAGGCCACCTCAAATTGTAGATATTCAAATTGACGACATTCAGAACAACAACACTATTACTGTTGTTACTGGCGAAGCTGGGGATGTTGAATTTCAGTTAGATGATCATCCTTTTCAAGAAGGGAATAAGTTTTATCAGGTGCAGCCTGGATTGCATACGGTAACGGTCAACGACCCAAATGGCTGTGGGGCCGTAAGTGAAGATGTTATAGTTGTTGGTTTTCCGAAGTTCTTTACACCAAACTCCGATGGATCCAATGAT
Source organism: Flavobacteriaceae bacterium MAR_2009_75 (assembly GCA_002813285.1). NCBI lineage: Bacteria > Pseudomonadati > Bacteroidota > Flavobacteriia > Flavobacteriales > Flavobacteriaceae > Flavobacteriaceae bacterium MAR_2009_75. The sequence continues at coordinate 934,775 of PHTZ01000001.1, read as the reverse complement.
TTTTGGCATATCGAAGGTATCGAAACTTTAGAATCGCCCATCGTTCATATCTATGACCGTTTCGGTAAGCTTCTTGCTCAGCTAAATTCTACTAGCCAAGGGTGGGATGGTTCTATTAATGGCAAACCATTGCCGGAAACGGATTACTGGTTCAAACTGACCTATACCGATGTAAATGGTCAGACCGTTACGGCCAAATACATTAATAATCATTTTGCACTCAAGCGATAAATCGTTTTCTCATAGGGCCATTTTTTAATAAGAATTTAAATTCGACGAAATACAACCTTTCAGGTCACATTTTATCGATTAACCGTCTGTTTCTTCTGCTAAAACATACTAAATCAAGCACTAAACAGTTATATCTACAAGTCTATTCTTAGCCTCAGATTTTATGCGACTTCTATTAGCTCTAAGCTGCGTTATCCTATTTGGAATAGAGATGCACGCCCAAAATTCTCCTGATTGTCGAACCGCTATTCCGGTATGCGCCGATGCTCCTATTTTAGGGCGAGCAGATGGTCGAGGCGATATTGATGATTTTGATCCGGAAGTTATTACCGAAACGGGATGCTTGGAAAAAGGAAGTGTAAGCAACGCTAATATTGAGAATAATACATCGTGGTACGTTTTTCGTGCCGGTACTGGAGGTCAAGTCGGTTTTGATATTGAAGCGCTACCGGTTGTCGGTTCCAGTACAGTAACTGCCGAATGGGATTTTGCGGTCTATGGACCCGATGTTGATTGTACCGCTATTGGCACTGGCCAAGTAGAACCGATACGTTGCAATTATGAAGTAAACGCAACTCGCTTTACAGGGCTAGGGGTAAACCCCGAAGATGGTCAAACTGGCGCTCCTTCGACCACGCAGAACCTTAATACCTACGATGAATATCTCGATGTATTGCCCGGTGAAGTATACTATATACTGATTAACAATTTTAATACAAATTTCGACGATGAGGCCGAGGAGTTTATGTTGACCTTTACTGGTAATTCTGTAGAAGCAGACCAAAATACGGCACTTGATTGTACTTTAAGAGATGAATTTTTAGGGTTGGATATAACTGCATGCGAAGGTGATCCTGATATCACATTAAGCGCATTGAACTCCCCGGCTGGTCCCGACATCGCAAATGTGGCATGGAGTGTTGATTTTGATGACGATGGAACCATTGACCAGCCATTAGGTTCGGGACCATCAGCGACCCAAATATCGGTTTCAAGTCCGAATTCAGGAAGGTATTTTGTCGATATTACTACCAATGCAGGGGGGCATGTTACCGATGATATTCTTATCACGTATTATGGGGTACCAGTTTTGGACAGAGTAGACCTCCTAAATACCAATCTATCCTTAGATCCTGATATGAATAATGTCGAAGTTATTGTAGATGGTGACGGAGATTATGAATATGCTATCAATGAGGGCGAATTTCAAGACGACCCTATTTTCAACGATGTACCGCCAGGCGTAAATACCATTGTAATTAATGATAAAAATGGATGTGGAACTTCTGAGCCAGAAGAATTTTTAGTTCTAGGCTATCCTAAATTTTTCACCCCTAATGCAGACGGTGCTAATGATACTTGGAATGTTAGAGGTATTGAAACGTTAAGTAATGCTATCGTTTTTGTTTTTGATCGCTACGGGAAACTATTAGCTCAATTAGATTCTAATTCTGAATGGGATGGAACCTATAACGGCAAGTCAATGCCATCTTCCGATTATTGGTTTAGAATTGAATACCAACAGGACGAAGACGGCATACTGGTAGCTAAAAATACGAAAGCCAACTTCTCTCTAAAGAGATAACGGTCTTAATTCCTGAGAGATTGGGTTATCGCTAAATAACAGTTTAGAAATTCAAGGTATAACTTAAGCTGACATTTGTATTTACTTGCGTCAATACCGCAGGATTATTAATTCCTGTTGAGAAAAAATATTGTAGCACATCTTGTTCGGTACGGTTGACGGCCAAATCAAGTTTGTTGCTTCCAAAGTTTAATCCAACACCTCCGGATATGCCCATGATGTCACCGACAATATTATCATCGGCATAAGGGCTTTGTTTGTAACGATATCCAGCTCTAAGACTTACCCTACTAATTCTATATTCACCACCTAACCTGAAAGATGACACGCCTCTAAGCACATCGGATATGTAAATATTTTCGTCGGCAAAGGCTGCATCACTTGTCGGTCTTAACTCTGCATTTGACATGTCTTGGTATGAATAATCAAAGCTTAAAAGTCCATTTGCTCCGAAAACCGCAGCAATACTTCCCGTAAGTTTAGAAGGTGTTTTTATTTGATAATCGAACAGGTTAAAATCATTTAGATTAGAAAAGAAAAAACTCTGCTCTTTATTGGGGTAGTTCGAATCTATGCCTTGTGCAAAAGCATCACTTAGTCGATACCATGTGGGAGATTGATAACTACCGCCCAACCTTATAAATTGATTCAATTTTGCAATAGCACCGACACTCATAGAAAAACCATTGCCATCGGTGCGTAATAAATTATCAAATGACGCGAAGCGTAAATCATTATCAGCGGTAAAATACTCTTCTCGATATTGGTTCAACCTCTCGTATACAATAGTATGGAAATTTAAGGAAGCGCCAAAATGAAAATTATCGCCATACTGGGTTGAAGCGTTTACTACGAATTTACTGTTGTAACCGCTAACGGTCTGACGAAAATCTTGAGCTAAATCAGTATACCCTGCATTAGAAAAGTAGGCGGTATTATCGTCTTCATCAATTACCGGGTCAATAATTCCTGCTTGAAATCCTAAAAAAGCCTGTTGCCCAACAAAACCCAGACCATTCGTGGCACCTATATCTAAATAAGCACTGCCAACGGTTTCACCTTGCTGAAGCTTAAGCGGCTGTAATGGTACGCCATCAGCAAAATTTAGGAAATAATTATCCAAGCCTTCTGTTCCAATTCCCCCTGAAATGTTAAAGTCATCGAAATTTTGTACCATATCATAGTTTACAGCTAGGGCGAATTTTTTCCACTTAGAACCGGTATCGGTAGTTTTAAAGACCAATGCCCCTCCAACCTGATTAATATCTAAAGTATTGGAATTCGCACTATTCAAACCGCCCCGATAATCAGAATCTGTATTTTGACGAAAATAAGTCGCAGATACTGTAAGCAAGTTATTGTTGAAAACCGAGCTTCCTGCCGGATTGATATTTAACGATGACATATCGCCGCCGAGTGCTCCAAAGGCACCACCCATCGCTTGAAAACGAGCGGTTCCCTGAAGATTTTCAGAACTATAGCGTAGCACATCGTCGATATTCTGGGCATTCGAAATGAGACAAGCCATGAGCCCCATGAAAGTAAAAATTCTTTTCATTTATTCTAAATTTAACTAATAAGGGTATAGGTTATAAGGGTTTGGCATTAATTTCTTCTGCTACTAGAAGAGCTTGATCTAGAGGCGCCACCAGAAGACCTGCTTGAACTACTGCTTCGACCTGAACTGTAACTTGATGACCTACTGGTGCTACCAGATGACCTATAGCTACTTGAACGGGGAGCTGTACTTCTATAGCTTTGAGAGCTTCTAGATGTTGAACTTCGTGTAGTGGTGCTATTGCTACGTGAAATAGATGACCCACTTCGGTAAGTGCTGCTTCTTGGCGTTGTACTTCTATAGGTTTGTGAACTTCTTGATGAGCTGTTGTAACTTGGTGTAGATCTTGTACTTCTGCTGGTACGGTATGATCTGTTTTGGTCAACACCCACAGTTCGCCTAGACGCCGTAGAACTATTATTTCTACTATAATTTGATGAACTACGAGAAGTTGCCGATCTATTTGCTCCAGTTCTTGTGGTATTACCCGCATATCGTGAAGAAACTCGGTTTCTATTGTTAGAGGCTAGAGCAGTATTTGAGTTGTTTCCGGTAATTGTATTGGTATTATAACCACGTCGAGCACTATTGTAAGCATAATTTCTTCTACCGTAGTTGTAGTTGTTAAACCTGTTATAGTATCCGTAAGGAGGGCACCATGTTCCATAACCGCCCCAATTATAGCCATAATAACCTGCGTATCCGTATCCGTAATAACCACCGCCCCATCCCCATGGGCGATATCCGTATCTCCAAGGGCTAAAACCCCATCCGCCATAGTAACCACCCCAACCCCAGTTGTTGAATAGGAAAGGAGAGCCCCAACCCCAGCCGGCCCAGCCGTAATTGTAATCATGAACTACAATGTTGACACCGGTACTGTTATCGCCCCAGGCGGCATAACCTGCATAATCATTTTGATTGTCGTAATAATCGGTTAGCTCGCCCCCGGCTATGCTATCGTTCTCAACAGTACTTGAATATGAATCAATATCAGTGAAAACCTCACCTTCGATCATTTCGGCCTGTTGACCAAAATAGTTGGAATAAACATCGCTGCTTTTTTCTTTAGGCTCAGTTTTTGGTTGCGTAGGTCTCTCAGCAGTTACTTGGTTGTCGCTGGAGTAAATACCATCGTTATCATAGTATGAAGCCGACTGGTACGAACCACATGACGCTATTAAAAGCGCTGTAAGTGAAAAAAAGGTGAGCGGGCGAAATTTCTGAAGGGGTAACGAATGTATCATGGGTGCAATTTTTATTGTTGAACATAGTAAAAATAACTAGTTTTACCCAATTATTTCGATAACATAAACACAAGTTTTGTGCCAAACTACAGAGAATGGGTAAAAAATTGACCAAGCGTAGCGAAGACTACTCAAAATGGTATAATGAGCTAGTAGTAGGAGCTGATTTAGCTGAAAATTCGGGGGTTCGGGGGTGTATGGTAATCAAGCCGTATGGTTTTGCGATATGGGAGAAAATGCAGGCCGCGCTAGATAAAATGTTCAAGGAAACAGGTCACGAAAACGCCTATTTTCCTTTGTTCATTCCTAAGTCATATCTAAGTAAAGAGGCAAGCCATGTCGAAGGTTTTGCTAAAGAATGTGCCGTGGTCACGCATTACCGATTGAAGAATGCGGAAGACGGAAGCGGAATTATCGTTGATCCCGAAGCCAAACTAGAAGAAGAGCTTATTGTAAGGCCTACCTCGGAAACAATTATTTGGGACACTTATCGCAGATGGATACAATCATATAGAGATTTACCTTTATTGATCAATCAATGGGCAAATGTGGTGCGATGGGAAATGCGTACTCGACTTTTTCTTCGCACAGCGGAATTTTTATGGCAAGAAGGGCATACGGCCCACGCTACCGAGAAGGAAGCTATCGAAGAAGCTGAGCAAATGATGAATGTGTATGCCGAATTTGCGGAAAATCATATGGCTATGCCTGTAATTAAGGGGTTGAAAAGTGAAAGTGAGCGCTTTGCAGGCGCTGTCGAAACCTATTGCATTGAAGCCTTGATGCAAGATGGTAAGGCTCTACAGGCGGGTACTTCTCACTTTTTAGGACAAAACTTTGCTAAGGCCTTCGATGTCAAATTTGCGAACAAAGAAGGTAAACAAGAGCATGTTTGGGCGACTTCTTGGGGAGTATCCACAAGATTGATGGGAGCCTTGATTATGACCCATAGTGATGATAATGGTTTGGTGCTGCCACCAAAGCTAGCTCCGATTCAAGTTGTTATAGTTCCTATTTATAAAGGACTTGAGCAATTGGATGCAATTTCTGAAAAAGTAAATCCGTTGGTGAAAGAGCTCCGGTCTAAGGGAATTTCAGTGAAGTATGATAATCGCGACACACATAAGCCAGGTTTTAAGTTCAACGAATATGAACTTAAGGGCGTGCCTGTACGTTTGGCAATCGGGCAAAGAGATTTGGCCAATGATACTTATGAAGTGGCACGACGTGATACATTGGAGAAGGATACTGTTCCTATGGATGAGGTGGTGGACAAAATTGAATTTTTGCTAGAAGACATTCAAAAGAATATTTATCAAAAGGCATTTGATTTTAAAGCTTCGAATATTACCGAGGTAAATTCATATGAAGAGTTTAAATCGGTCTTAGAGGACAAGGGAGGTTTTCTCTCTGCCCACTGGGACGGGACCATAGAGACCGAAAATAAGATAAAGGAAGAGACCAAGGCAACAATTCGATGTGTGCCAATAGACGCTAAAATTGAGGAAGGAAGCTGTATCGTAACAGGAAAAACATCAAATAAAAGGGTGCTCTTTGCAAAAGCTTATTAAAAAAATATAATCAGTTGTTGTGATAGTAAAAAATAATTGTATTTTTGCATCCGCAATTGCACAAAGCAATGGCCCGTTCGTCTAGGGGTTAGGACGCCAGGTTTTCATCCTGGTAACAGGGGTTCGATTCCCCTACGGGCTACAAAATATTTTAAAATAGTAAAATTAGGGTTCTATCGGTTTTAATTAAAACATGTTAGAATTTACATTTTGGCCCGTTCGTCTAGGGGTTAGGACGCCAGGTTTTCATCCTGGTAACAGGGGTTCGATTCCCCTACGGGCTACGAGAAGTTCGAAGAGGTTTGGCGAAGTTGAGTTTTAAAAAATTATAACAAGTAAGTAAGATGGCAAATCACAAGTCAGCATTAAAAAGAATTAGAAGAAATGAAGCGGTTCGTTTACGTAACCGTTATCAGCACAAAACTACTCGTAACGCAATCAAGAAATTGCGTACTGAAGAGAACAAGAAAGATGCTGAGGCTTTATTACCAAGCGTTGTTAGTATGATCGACAGATTGGCAAAGCGTAACATCATTCATTCTAACAAAGCAGCTAACTTAAAAAGCAAGCTTGCAAAGCACGTAGCAGCATTATAACAGGGTTGTATTGTTGTTGTTTTCAAAAAAAAGCCCCGATGGTGTCACCATCGGGGCTTTTTTATGGCCTTAAAATGAAAATACCTAATTTTATGTATTACAAAAGAGCCATTGAAGCTAGCTTTAATGGCTCTTTTAAATTTTAATGCGTGTCAGCCTATTTTAGGACGACTCAAATTTTTAATTTCTGATTTGGCCATCACCAAATACATAATATTTATTTGTGACCAATTGCTCTAGACCTAAGGGGCCTCTATGGTGCAACTTATCTGTACTGATAGCCAATTCGGCACCGACCCCCATAGCTCCACCATCGGTGAAACGGGTAGAAGCATTGTGGTAAACAGCTGCAGAATCAACTTGCTCCATAAATTTAAGTGCATTGTCTTTGTTATCTGTCATAACAGTAGAAGAATGCCCGCCAGAATACTTGTTGATTTTCCCTATTGCATCATCTAATCCGTTAACGGTACCTATACAACATTTCATCGCTAAAAACTCTTCGTGCCAAATGGCTTCATCTTGAATAACGGATTCGTTTTTAAGTACGGCACCGGTTTCTTTATCAACTAATACTGATACTCCATTTTCAGACAAGAAGGTATCAAGTTCTTTAAGCTTTTCTTCATAAGAAGGCAAAGCTGAATCGATAAGAATTTTATCCAAGGCATTGCAAGCAGAGATTTTATGTGTTTTTGCATTAAGAATAACTTTCAGGCTTTTCTCCCAATCAGCATCTTTATCAACATAAAGAAAATTATTTCCTCTACCGCTGACCAGAACAGCACACTTGGCGTGCTCTTTGACAAAAGCGATTAAGCGTTCGCCACCTCTAGGAACAATTAAATCTAATTTCTCCGGAGGGTTCTTCAAGAATTCCTGAGTCTCCGTACGGTTCATGTGCAACAACTGAATCCAATCTTTACTTAGTCCATTTTGTTCTAGTGCTTTATGCCAGCAGTTCTCTAAAACCTTGTTGCTGTGTAGAGCTTCTTTGCCCCCTTTAAGCAATATTTTATTATTGGCTTTGAACGCTAGAACTGCAGCTTCAATAGTCACATCGGGTCGTGATTCATAGATAATCATGATTGTTCCAAAGGGCGCCGTTTTATTCATGATTTTTAGCCCGTTCTCTAAATTTCGTTCCGATTTTAGTTTTCCAACGGGATCTTCTTGTTGTAACACCTCTTTCACGGAAGTTATCATGCCGTCGACTTTTTTTTCATTTACTACAAGTCGATCATACATTGCCCTATCTTCTTTATTGAATAAATCGCAATCTTTTTTGTTCGCTTCTATAATAAGTTCCCGGTCTCGATCTAAAATTGTGATCATTGACTCTAGAACTTTATTTTTAGTTTCTGTATTTATTAACTTCATATAGTTCTAAATTTTAATTATGATAGGTTTTCGGCCTCTACCTTGGTTCCTACATTTTTACCAGCTACAATATCAAGAATTACATTCTCTTTTTTTCCGTTGGCAATAAATGTCGGTATGTTTTTGGCAGCGGTCTGCTTGGCGATATTAAGTTTTGAACCCATGCCGCCACGACCTTCAGCTTCACCTTTCTTTACAGTTTTTACGTATTTCTCTACATTTTCTTCAATACTAACATTGGTAATAACCTCAGTATCGTCATCATCAGGATGACCGGTATACAGTCCGTCGATATCAGTTAGAATTATCAATTTATCGGCCTGAATAAGTTCAGCTACCAAACTTGCAAGTTCATCGTTATCGGAGAACATGCTTTTGGTTACCGACACCGCATCATCTTCATTCGCAATGGGAATAACACCCTCAGACATTAAACCTTCATAACAATTGATCATATTTTCACGGTGTACGCCTGGGTTGAAATCGCGCTTTGTGGCTAAAACCTGAGCACATTTCATTCCGTAATCACGAAAGATATTATAATATAATCTCATCATACGAGGTTGGCCTATAGCTGAATATACTTGCCTGCGTTGGGCTTTGTCTTTAATATGACTTTCACCCATAACCTCCATACCGGCAATTACTGATCCAGACGAGACCAAAACGGCCATGATGTCATTTTCATAAAGTTCAGCTATTTGCTTGACCAATTTTTTGAGAATAGGTCTTACAATCCTATTGTCTTTATTGGTCATTACGTTAGTACCTACTTTTATAACTACTCTTTGTTTATACATAATTTTTATTTTCCTAGTTCAACAGCTCTATCGAATGCTGCATAAGCGGCTTCTTTAATGAGTTCGTTAACATTGTTATCTTCCATAGAATCTAAGGCCGCTCTTGTTGTGCCTCCTTTAGAAGCCACTTTATTCATCCATGAAGAAGGAGAGAGGTCAGATTGATTGAACAGCTCTACAGCCCCGTCAAAGGTCTGGCTGACCAATACTTTTGAATCATTGGCCGAGAAGCCCATTTTCAACGCTGCTTCCATCATACTTTGCATAAAATAGAAAACGTAAGCGGGGCCACTGCCCGAGATACCCGTACTTGCATCAATATAGTTCTCTGAGCTCACTTGAATCGATTTACCCGTAGTATCAAGAAGATCCTCTACGGTCAATAGCTCAATTCTACTTACAGCTGTAGAAGGTATAAAAGACGTTATTCCTTTACCTACTTGAGCAGGTAAATTCGGCATTGCCCTAACAACTTTATCGATACCAAGCGACTCTTGCATAGTTTGTATGGTTACCCCGGCCATTATCGATATAATAATTTGGCCTTGGTTGATATTAGGTTTCATTTTCTTAAAAAGCTCATCACTATGGTACGGCTTAACTGCAACAAATATCAAATCAGCCTGTGGAAGACAATCATCGAGATTCTCATAAACATCAAAATGTGAAATCTTTTTTAAGGAGAGGATTTTCTCTGGAGAATTGTCAAGAATCATGACATTACGCTTTTTTAAAAGCTTAGATTTTGACATAGCCTCCGCATAGGTTAATCCCATATTTCCAGCTCCAATTACAAGTACTTTCATTTGTTTTTTTTAAGTTCAATAAAAATGTATACGCCTCTAAGGGTTCAATAACCATGCGGAATGCCAATTGGTCTTATAGAGTTTGGCTTTGGATATGTTAAAATAATAGATATTTCTTATACTTGACGTGTTAGAGCAATAGTTATAGCAATTCTATGGAAGATAATTTTAACAGAGGCGTATATGTTAAAATAATTTATAAATGAATCATGCAATAACGGCATGAAATACTGTCAGTAATTGTATCAATCGTATAAACGCTTTTTTTGTTTTATAAACCCGGTAATGATTAAAAGATACATCAAAATAATTAAACCGTATTGAACGATTCGGACGTTTGGCGCTTCTGTGGTTTGATTGATGAAATGAATATACCGGGAAACTTTAATAGGGAGGTAGCCAATATAGAAAACAAGTAAGCCAGATGATATCCAAACTAAAACATTGCTATCAAAAAAATTTACTCTTTTATTTTTAAATAGCTCTCTTAAGTAAAGACCAATGCATACAATCAAAATTATTCCACCAACAACATAAGTTAAAGTTTGGCTGCTCAATAAGAAATTCTGAAAAAATGGATTAATTAAACTTACTAGTAAAAAGCAGACTATGGCAAAAGAAATGGAAGCTCGAATTTTATTCGATTTTATGTAGTGTCTATAAATCAAGAAAAAATAAAGGTAAAAAATGATGTTATAAACATTGTAGATAATATGGTTGTAGTATAAAAATGCATCGCTGCTGAAAAAACTAAACTGTGGTTGATGGGCGGTAAGATAACCCAGTATCTCGTTGAGCAGCGTATAGCAAAATAATATAGGTAAGTATTTTAATTTGGTGTCGAAATATTTGTGATATCGATATATGGAAGCGATTAAAGCTATGCCATACATTGAAAGAAAGGAATATTCTAAAACAGATCTTAACATTTTGAATGGGGGTTAGGGCTGAGATCTGCCTAGATGGTAAAGGGGGTTTTCATATTTACAATTAATTGTACATAAAAATTAACGCAAATTATATAACTAGCCTACCGTTCACCTTATAAGTCTCTTTTTCATGCGTATAAAGCCTACAATGAACAAAATATACATAATCAATATTAACGTCAAGTGAATTGGTCTGAGAAGTGGATTTTCAGAAAACCCATAAAATCCGTTATAATACCGAATAATCTTTATGGGAAGGTAGCATAAGTGGTAGAATAATAGCCCTGAGCCCATCCAGAATAAAATGTTCATGGTTTTTAAGCCAACTTTTCTGTTACACCAATCTTCATGCAAATACTTAGCAGTGGTTATAATTAGAAAAATGGTACCGATGAAAAATGTTAGGTATTGATACTCTAGAAAAAAATCTTGAAAAAGCGGATTGATTAATGCAATTGCTAAAAATGAAAAACTGGCAATTTTAACCCACTTTCTAAACTGTCTATTTTCAATATAGTTTCTGAATAAATAGAGAAAATAAAGAAAGAATACAATGTTGTATATATTGTATATTACAAAGTATGAGTCATTGTAAAGTGCATTGAAAGCCAAGCTGAACGTGTCATATTTGTAGATTAAATCACCCAATAACTCATTGAAGAAAGTATATAACAATAGAATAGGGAAATATTTTAAAGAAGTGTCGAAATACTTTGGATACCTTACCATCGCTATCACTAAGGTGACCCCGTATATGGGAACAAAAGAATTCTCTAAAAACACATCTAGGTAAAGCTCCATTCATTGAAATCTTACGGAAATAGGGGAGAGCATTCTAAGATGGTGGGCGAAGCCCTCCTTCGTTACCATAAAGACTTTGTTGGTTTTGCGGTGGTGGTGGAGGTCCAGCGGGCTTTAAGAAGCTACCTGGTGCTAACGAGGCCTTTGTTTTCTGCTTACCACCGGTTGATTCTCCTGTTTCTTGAAGCTCTTCGGTTAATAGGTAAGCTTTTCTTTGGCCATCTTCAGAATCATCGGCCGTGTAAAAAGCAAAATCTTTTTTTCCATTTGTGGTGGTCGGTACCATCATAACACTATTTCGTCTAGGCTCCTTAATTGGTTTGCCATCCTCAAATTTATCTTTATTAGGGTAATTCGTTAAATAAATACGCAAATTTGAAATTGACACTTCGGCACCATCCGCCTCTTGCTCAATGAATTTTATATATGATTTTAGTTTTTCATAATCAAATTCTACATAACGGGTCGGTACGAAATCACCGACCATAGTATCAGATTCTGATTCTTGTATTTGGTTTGGTTCATCAGTTCCCTCTTTCTTTATTGTACGCTTGTTCAATGAGTTTTCGTACTTTCTGATTAGGTTAGCTCGTCTTTCGCTATAGGTGTCATAAAATTCTTTACCATCCTTCAGGCTGACTATAATTCCTTCAGGTTCTTTAACTTCTTCCTTTGAGATGTCTTCTCTTTGCTCAGTGCAGCTTAAAGTTAAAATGCAAAGCAGGCTAAAAGATAAAAAAGTGTAGATAAGTGGTTTTGAATTTTTCATGTCATAAGTGATTTAGGTTCTACTTTTTTCAACACGCAAAATTCGGGGGTAATTTTTTGCTCTATAAAGATATTTGAAAATACTGATATTTCGCTTTTTTTAGAAAAAATTCATTTTTGATAGGTTGATTTATAGGATTATGCGAAAATTAGCTCTAAGAATTTATCGCAAAAAAAACCCCGAAGTCTATTGATCAAGACTTCGGGATTCTGCTAGTATTAGTTAAGTTGCCTATTGATTCATCGTAAGCAAAAACTCCTCATTGTTTTTCGTTTGTTTAATGCGCTGTTCAATGAACTCCATCGCTTCGACAGGATTCATATCTGCAAGATACTTACGAAGAATCCACATACGTTGAATGGTATTTTCATCCAATAAGAGGTCATCTCTACGCGTACTTGAAGATGTAAGGTCGATAGCGGGGAATATTCTTCTGTTTGAAATCTTACGATCCAATTGAAGCTCCATGTTACCTGTACCTTTGAATTCTTCAAATATAACCTCGTCCATCTTAGAGCCGGTCTCGGTCAAAGCCGTAGCGATGATTGAAAGCGAACCGCCCCCTTCTATGTTACGAGCAGCACCGAAGAAACGTTTCGGTTTGTGTAATGCATTTGCATCCACACCACCACTCAATACCTTACCTGATGCAGGTTGAACCGTGTTATAAGCTCGTGCCAAACGAGTGATCGAATCTAATAGAATAACTACATCGTGACCACATTCAACCAATCTCTTCGCTTTTTCAAGTACAATATTGGCCACTCGAACGTGTTCCGTAGCTTCTTTATCAAAGGTTGAAGCTACCACTTCACCTCGAACGTTACGTTGCATGTCGGTAACCTCTTCAGGTCGCTCATCAATCAATAAGATAATCTGGTATACTTCTGGGTGATTGGCTGCAATTGCGTTCGCAACAGCCTTTAAAAGCATGGTTTTACCAGTTTTAGGTTGCGATACGATCATTCCCCTTTGACCTTTACCAATAGGGGAGAACAAGTCGATAATTCGTGTCGAGATGTTACTTTGTTTATCGGCAAGATTAAACTTTTCTTGAGGAAAAAGTGGAGTCAAATGTTCGAACGACACACGGTCGCGCACTACTTGAGGGTCGATCCCGTTGATTTTGTTCACCTTGATCAATGGAAAATATTTCTCCCCTTCTTTTGGCGGTCGAACGTTGCCAAGTACGGTATCACCGGTTTTTAGACCGAACAATCTAATTTGTGACTGAGAAACATAGATGTCATCAGGGGAAGAAAGATAATTATAATCAGAGGAACGAAGAAAGCCGTAACCATCTTGCATGATGTCAAGAACACCTTCACTTTCTATAATACTATCGAATTCGTATTCTGGCTCTTTATACCTGTTTTTAAGGTCTTTGTCAAAATTACTCTTGTCGTGAGTATTTTTTTGATGTCTGTGATTTTTATTATTCTGATTCTTATGCCCTTGATTGGTCTTTTGGTCCTTTTTAACAGGGCTAGAATTGTTGGTATTATTTTGGGCTCTAGGTCTAGGTTTCTTAGGCTCAATTTCCTTTTTTTCCGGCTCAGATTGTGTTGGAGCAGGGGCGGTGCTATCGGAAGGTGTTGAAGTTTCTGTTTTTTTGTTCGCTGGCGTACTTCTTTTTCGAGGCGCTCTTGGCTTAGGTTTTGGCTTTTCTTCCGTTTTGGTGGCAGCTACATCTTTAGTAGCGGCAACTTCGGCAACCACCTTAGGGTTTGAAGCTTGCACATCAAGAATCTGGTATACCAAGTCCAATTTTTTAAGGGTCTTAAATTTGGGTACATTAAGTCCTTTGGCAATTTCCTGAAGTTCAGGCAGCTTTTTTGCTTTTAAATCTGAAATCTCAAACATTAAATATGGTATAAATTATAAGTCTTCGTAAATTGTAAGAAGTGTATCGTTATGTGAGTATTACTCGGAACAGATGTTCCTTAAGGTAAGTGTTATAACTAATAACGAAGCAATATTACAAATTATTTTCAATACATCATCGCTTTTTTGTAAAAAGACCCTTATTTTTGCACCTGATTATGGCGTTTTTACGATGATTCAAAGAATACAGACTATTTATTTGTTATTTGTAGTGCTAATTTCAGGCCTTTTGCCGTTTTGGGTGAACCTATGGTCAGATGCTAATGGAGCAGAGGTTTACGCCTCGAACGAAATATTGATTTCTGTTGCATTTTATGGCTCTGCGGTATTGGCTTTAATTGCCATATTATTATTTAAAAAGAGAAAAAATCAATTCGTTATAAACAGGTTGAACCTGTTGTTAAACCTTTTTTTACTAGGATTTTTCGTTTATCGATCGCTAAATTTATCTGGAGATACTTCGGTTTCTGAGAAGGGTATTGGGATGCTGATTCCTGTAATTTCTATCGTTTTTCTGGTCCTGGCCAACAGGGCTATCAAGAAGGATGAGGATCTTGTAAAATCTGTTGATCGTTTGCGTTAAACCTAACATCTTAGTAGTATTAGTGCGTTAAACCCGGGGTAGTGCCCGGGTTTTTTATATCTATTTTTGAATTATACACTAGCTTTTTAATTCTATTGGCGGTATTGTTGATTCAAACCGTATGATGGTTCGTTTGACATCGTCTTTTGATTTACTTTTATAAATCAAGAAATTTATGCTATGCAAAAACCGAACAAAAGATTGGAAAATCAAACTTGCATCATAACTGGTTCAAGCTCGGGAATAGGTAAGGCGGTCGCCCAAGCTATGGGTATGGAAGGTGCCAATATTGTGGTAAACTACCACAGTGGTAAAGAAAAGGCTGAAGAGGTTGCAGACTTTATAGCAAAAAATTCTAAGTGTGGTGATGCCATCACCTTCAAATGTGATGTAAGCAAAGAAAAAGAGGTGCAAGATATGTTTGCCAAAACTATTTCTCATTTTGGTACAGTCGATGTTTGTGTCGCCAATGCAGGTATTCAAATCGACCATGCTTTGCACGAGATGTCATTAGAAGCTTGGCAAAAAGTTATAGATGTAAATCTTACGGGCCAATTTCTGTGTGCGAGAGAGTCGATACGTGAATTTTTGAGGCGCGGTATGCGGCCAGAAGTTTCTAATTCGCTGGGAAAGATTATACATATGAGTTCGGTTCACGAAGTAATTCCTTGGGCAGGGCATGCCAACTATGCGGCAAGTAAAGGAGCGTTGGTAATGTTGATGCAGAGTATATGCCAAGAATATGCACCTAAAAAAATAAGATGTAATAGCATTGGGCCGGGGGCTATTAAAACGGAAATAAATAAAGATGTTTGGAGTTCTGAGGAAGGGCGTGAGGGAATGCTTAAGTTAATACCCTATAAGAGAATAGGTGTGCCTGAAGATATTGGTAGTGTTGCCTGTTGGCTAGCTTCCGATGAGTCTGAATATGTCAACGGAACTACTATTTTTGTTGATGGGGGTATGACATGCTACCCAGGTTTTACAACAAATGGATAATTAGAAAAATAAATTGAATATGAAGAATATTTTAAAGGCTATTTTAGCTGGTTGGGGTGCAAAAAAAATCGGTGGCGGAAAATGCGGCTGTATAGGGTTTGTTGTTGTGTTTATAATACTTTACTGGATATTAGGTTATGTAATCAATTAAAAAATTGGTCTAGCGCTTACCAAGTTCTATAACTTCTAAATCTTTAATGTTCTCACCATCAATGGCGAAACGTAGCATAGTTCTAACTTGGTGAAAACCGTGTTTACCACATGCCCCGGGGTTCATGTGTAGTACGTTATTTTTTTTGTCCATCATTACTTTAAGAATGTGTGAGTGGCCACATATAAATAGTTTGGGAGGATTTTCCTCAACCATTTTTCTCGTATGAGGATTATATTTGGGGGGGTAGCCGCCGATATGGGTCATTAATACTTCCACACCCTCACAGAAAAATCGATCGTTCAGCGGAAATTCTTTCTGAATTACATGGTCATCGATGTTTCCATAGACCGCGCGTACGGTTTTAAGGCTTTTTAGGGTGTCCGTTACCAGAAGATTCCCAATATCTCCGGCATGCCATATTTCATCCGCTTGACGGGCATATTTTAAAATGGCGTCATCTATATGGGAGTGGGTATCAGAAAGTAGCAGTATTTTTTTCAAGTGCTTTTTAGTCTGTTTCGAGTGTAGTGAACGAAGCAAATGAATTCGAACTCATAACTATGCTTTATCTTTAGGGTCAAAAATAACTTTTTTCATTGAGATATTTCGTTGAGTTTTCATACTTCGGCAAGAACTACCATGGGTGGCAGCGCCAACCGAATGCCAGAAGTGTTCAGCAGGTGCTAGAAGAAACTATTTCGACTTTTTTGCGACGGCCGACGAGCTTGGTCGGTGCAGGAAGAACAGATACCGGCGTTCATGCCAAACAAATGTTCGCCCATTTTGAAAGTGATGAAATAGAAAATATTCAAAATGTAATTTACCGTCTGAACGCTTTTCTTCCCGAAGATATCGCAATTCATAAAATTTTTAAAGTTGATGGGGATGCACATGCACGATTTGATGCAATCGAGCGCACTTATGAATATTGGCTGGTTCGAGACAAAAACCCATTTTATTTCGATTTTGCACATTATATAAAGCAACCGCTGAGTATTGAAAAGATGAACGAGGCGGCTTTACTTTTGATGGATTATAATGACTTCGAGTGTTTTTCAAAATCGAATACTGATGTCAAAACGTATTTGTGTGATATTAAAAAAGCATTTTGGACTATTGAAGGTGAAAAATTGATTTTCACAATTACCGCAGACCGATTTTTAAGAAATATGGTGCGCGCCGTGGTCGGTACGCTTTTAGATGTTGGCATGGGCAAATCGGAGGTGGCCTATGTTAAAACGGTCATAAATAGCAAAGACCGAAGTATGGCGGGCCCATCGGTACCTGCAAAAGGATTATATTTGACCTCTGTTTTATACCCTGAAAAGATTACCAAAAAACATGGATAAAGATTCTGGAAAAGCTTTTGATATTCGACTTTTCAGACGTTTACTTGCCCATACGCGTCCATACAGATTAACGTTTTACGGTGTTGCCGTGGCGGCAATTTTTCTGTCGGTTTTTGCGGCCATAAGCCCCCTAATCGTACAGAAAATCGTTGATGAGGCTATTGTGGTGCCCGATGGCGAAAAATTGTTGAATCTTTCAGTTGTTATGCTTATTATTTTGTTGGCTCAGGTAATAAGTCAGCTACTATTTAATTATTATGCCAACTGGTTGGGTGAATCTGTAATCAAAGATGTTCGCATTAACCTCTTTAAGCACATGCTTGGCTTTCGTATGAAATATTTCGACAACTCATCGCTAGGTGTGTTAGTGACCCGGGCCGTGGCCGATATGCAGCGTATCGGGGAAATTTTTAGTCAGGGTTTTTTCGTGATAGTTGCCGATTTACTTAAAATGTTTGCGGCAGCGGCCATGATGCTATATTTAAACTGGAGGCTTGCTTTAATCGTATTTGCCATACTTCCACTTATTCTTTACGCGACCCGATTATTTCAAAAAGCGATGAAAGTGGCTTTTATCGATGTTCGGGCAGAGGTTTCGAATTTAAACTCTTTTGTACAAGAGCGAATTACGGGTATGAAAATCGTTCAGCTCTTTACCCGTGAAAAAATTGAGAGCGAGAATTTTAGGGAAATTAATGAGAAGCATCAAAACGCTTGGCTTAAAACGGTTTGGTACAACTCTATTTTCTTTCCCATTGCAGAAATTGTCTCATCAGTAGCCATTGGTCTTGTGGTATGGTATGGCGGACTGCAAAATGTGGCCAATATAAGTGTTGATATAGCAGGTACCATTTTTGCCTTTATCATGTATATTGAAATTCTATTTCGGCCGTTGAGGCAAATTGCGGATAAGTTCAATACGCTGCAAATGGGAATGGTCGCAGCCAACAGGGTTTTTAAAATTTTGGATACGAGAAGCAATATTCAAGATGTAGGCTCTGTGGAGAAAGAAAATGTTCGCGGCGACCTTAAATTTTCTGATGTACGGTTTGGGTATCTTGAGGAGGAGGAAGTTCTACATGGCATTTCATTTGAGGTGAAAGCAGGGGAGACGGTGGCTATAGTCGGTGCCACGGGAGCCGGAAAATCTACGATTATCAATCTTTTGAACCGTTTCTATGAGATTAACTCCGGAAACATTTTGGTCGATGATGTCGATATCAAAGACTTTAAACTGGCATCTTTGCGCTCACATATTGCCGTGGTATTACAAGATGTTTTTTTGTTCGCCGATACCATTGAAAATAATATTTCATTGAAAAACCCCTCCGTTACTTTAGAGCATATTAAAGAAGCCGCTAAAGAAATCGGAGTAGATGAGTTTATATCTAGCCTACCTGGAGGATATCAATATAATGTCAAAGAAAGGGGCACAATGCTTTCGAGCGGTCAGCGTCAGTTAGTGGCATTTTTGAGGGCTTATGTGAGCGATCCAAGTATTTTGGTGTTAGATGAGGCTACGTCTTCCGTAGATACCTATAGCGAACAATTAATACAGCGGGCCACTGAAAAGATTACTGAAGGTCGTACCTCGATTATAATCGCACATCGTTTGGCGACCATAAAACAGGCCGATAAGATTATCGTTATGGATGCCGGTAAGATTATTGAAACTGGTACCCATAAGCAACTGTTAAAGCGTAGTGGCTATTACAGTAAGTTGTACGAAGCTCAATTTATGGAAGAGGAAGTTGCTTAGTCAATAAGGTCTTCTTTAACTATTTCGGTCAATTCATCCAAGTCTTTATAATCGGTGAACTCTCCATTCTTAATGTAAGATATATTACCGGTCTCTTCGCTGACTACCAACGCCAAAGCATCGGTTTTTTCAGAAATACCAACTGCGGCCCTATGGCGCAGGCCAAAGCGTAAAGGGATATTTCTTTTATTGGTAACAGGTAAAATCACCCTTGTAGCGACTACAAAATTATCTTCGATCACGGCCGCCCCATCGTGTAAGGGACTGTTTTTGTAGAAAATGCTCTCAATAATGGGTTTGTTTACCTCTGCATACATTTTGTCGCCTGACGATTTGATAAAGTCGAGAGAGTTATTTCGTTCGATGACTATAATGGCCCCTGTTTTTGTAGAACTCATTTTTCTACATGCGGAAATAATGGCTTCGACATCTGTGCTAGAGCTGAGACCATCTTCACGTAAAAAGCGAAAATGTTTGAGAAATTTTCTTTTGTTCGAAAAATTGGTGGAACCGATCATTAGCAGAAATTTTCGAATTTCTTGCTGAAATACAATAATCAACGCGATAAGCCCTACTTGCATAAAGGCGCCTACCAGGCTGCTGATCATTTCCATATCGAGAAGCTCGGTCAACTTCCAGAACCCCCAGACGATAACAATACCAATAAATATATTGATGGCCGCAGAACCACGAACAAGTTTGTAGACATAATACAGTAGTATAGCTACAAGTACTATATCAAGTAAATCGGTGACATTAAATTCCAGAAAATCAAGAAAATCCAATGGGAGGTGTTTTTGTAAATTTAGGAAATTAATTCGCTCTTCATTTGTTCTGCAAGTTTAACACATTCCAGTGCTTCTTTAACGTCATGAACCCTTAAAATATTGGCACCTTTCATAAGAGCTAGCATATTTAGGGCAGTAGTGCCGTTTAAAGCGTTCTCGGCATTGGTATTCAGGGTTTTGTAAATCATCGATTTTCTGCTGAGGCCGATAAGCAAGGGGCGTTCCACATTTGCGAATAAATTTATTTTTGACAATAGCTCATAATTTTGTTCCGTTGTCTTCGAAAATCCAAATCCGGGATCAATAATTATATCCACTATGCCCAAATTGGTGGCAGTGGCAATTCTTTCCGAAAAGTATTTTAAAACATCCATTAGCATATTCTCGTAATCTGTATTCTGTTGCATGGTCTTCGGAGTCCCTCTCATGTGCATCATAATATAGGGTACTTTATATCGAGCAATTATCGAAAGCATGTTTTTGTCGATAAGACCAGCCGAAATATCATTAATAAGAGCGGCACCGGCCTGAAGGCATTGAGAAGCCACCTTACTTCTAAAAGTATCTATTGATATCAGTACGTCAGGAAATTCTTTGATTAAAGCTTCCACAACTGGTACAATACGGCTTAATTCTTCTTCCTCAAGCACGTCATCGGCTCCTGGTCGTGAACTATATGCACCAATATCTATGAACGTAGCTCCTTCGGTGAGCATTTTTTCCGTTTGTTCAAGAACAAGCTTTTCATTGGTAAACTTTCCACCATCATAAAAAGAGTCGGGCGTTATGTTTAAAATGCCCATGATTTTTGGGGATGATAGGTCTATGAGATTGCCTTTGCAATTGATAGTCATTTTGTATAAAGTTGAGGCGGTATCATTTGAATAACCAAGTTTAAAACACGAACTTTGAGCAATTCAAAATTTTGTGTGAAATTTACGCAAATTAGAAACGATATCCATGCCACAAACTTCTGAGCAATATGATGAGGTAATAAAAATTTGCCGCGAATTATTTCAAAATAAGATGAAGGATTATGGAAGTGCTTGGAGAATATTGCGACTACCTTCATTGACCGACCAGATATACATTAAGGCACAACGAATTCGTAGTCTTCAAAAAAATGAAGTACGAAAGGTAGATGAGGGTGAAAAATCTGAATTTATCGGCATTATCAATTACTCGATCATGGCCTTGATTCAACTTGAGAAAGGTATAGTCGAGCAACCTGATATGGAAACCCAAGAGGCGGTCGAACTATTCGATAAACATGTAAGTGTTACCAAGCAGCTCATGGAGAATAAAAACCATGACTACGGTGAAGCATGGCGCGATATGCGTGTAAGCTCGTTGACCGACCTTATTCTACAGAAGCTGTTACGGGTAAAACAAATTGAAGATAACCAAGGTAAGACTTTGGTAAGCGAGGGTATTGATGCAAATTATCAAGATATGGTCAATTATTCTGTTTTTGCCATGATTCATTTAAACGAAAAAAGCCTTGAATAGCATGAAATATCTCGTTGGTCTTAGCCGTATTCTAGTCGGAGTTCTTTTTATTATCAGCGGATTTATAAAATTGAACGACCCTGTGGGGTTCTCGTTTAAATTAGAAGAATATTTCAGTCAGGGCGTCTTAGATCTTCCCTTTTTAGAGCCTTATGCCCTTGCCATATCTATTTTTGTAGTGGTCTTCGAGGTTCTTTTGGGGGTAATGCTCTTAATCGGTTTTCGGGTAAAATTTACAGTGTGGAGCCTCTTGGTTATGATTATCGGTTTCACCTTTTTAACTTTCTACTCGGCCTATTTTAATAAAGTGACCGATTGTGGTTGTTTTGGTGATGCCATTAAACTAACGCCGTGGGAATCGTTTACTAAAGATATTATTCTGCTGGTTTTAATCGTGGTGCTTTTTGTCGGTCAAAAATTTATTAAACCCCTTTTTAGTTCGATGGGCATACGTGTGGTCATGGCCCTTTCGTTGGTATTTTGTGTTTTTTATTGCAACCATGTACTTAATCACTTGCCCGTAATCGACTTTAGACCTTATAAAATAGGAGCTAATATTATAGATGGAATGAGCGTACCGGACAATGCCGCTAAACCCATTCATGATTATGCGTGGAAGTTTAACGTCAACGGCGAAGAAAAAGTCATCGTAACCCAAGGTGATTATCCGCAAGTGGAGGGCGAATTTATAGATGTAGAAACCACCGAGGTGCAGAAGGGCTACGAACCTCCGATTCATGATTTTACCATTGAGCAGAACGGTGAAGATTTCACTGCCGCTTTGATGAACGAACCGAAATTGTTCATGGTTGTTGCCTACGATTTAAGAAAGACGAATGAAGAGGTTTATTCTGAATTGAAAAAATCGGCAGATAAAGCGGCATCTCAAGGGTATAAGGTAATAGGCATGTCGGCATCGAATACAGAGCAAACCGGAAAATTGATTAATGATCATCAATTAAATTTTGAATTTTACTTTACCGATGAGACTACCTTAAAAACAATTGTACGCTCTAACCCGGGTGTATTGGTCTTGGAAAAGGGAACTATTAAACAAAAAGTACATTATAACGATTTGGAAGATTTAGAATTGTAACCTCAGAATTTTCACAGCTGAATCTTCAATTTAAATTCTTCCTAAAACACTAAATTTAAAAAAAATGAGAAGTAAGATAGTAGCAGGTAACTGGAAAATGAATAAAAACTCGGCTGATACCGAGGCACTGTTGACAGAGCTGTCGGCTAAATTGCCAGATACCCAAGCAGAGGTTATGGTAGCTCCTACCTATGTTAACTTGGCCGGAGCCGTTCGTACCTTAGAGTCATCGGTAATAGAGGTTATTGCCCAAAATATGCATTTCGCCGAGAGCGGTGCTTATACAGGTGAGATTTCAGCAGACATGCTTTTAGGTATCAACGTTGAAACCGTGATTATCGGTCATTCTGAGCGCAGGGCCTATTTTGGTGAAACGGATGAAATTTTGGGTAAAAAAGTTGTTACGGCATTGGAGAAGAACATGAGAGTTATGTTTTGCTTTGGCGAAGAGCTGGAAGATCGTAAATCTGAAAACCATTTTAAGGTGGTCGAGAGTCAATTGAAGAATGCGCTTTTCTCTTTAGACGCTTCAGCGTGGAGTAAAATTGTTTTGGCTTACGAACCGGTTTGGGCGATTGGTACAGGTGAGACCGCTTCTCCTGAGCAAGCACAAGAAATGCATGCATTTATTAGAAAGACCATTACAGAAGCATATGATGCTTCAGTAGCCAATAATGTTTCTATACTTTATGGCGGTAGTGTTAAACCGGCCAATGCAAAGGAAATATTCGGTAAACCCGATGTTGATGGTGGTTTAATAGGTGGGGCTTCTCTAGTGGCGGACGATTTCGTAGCCATTATCGAATCGATTTAGTCTAAAGAAAAGCTTCAAGTACTTTTCATCTTATGGAACAATTCTCTAAAATTTGTTCCGAAAAATTTACTGATGGGCAACACCATTTATATTGAGTATAATTTCACGGTTTCGCCTCTGCAGCCGGCATCTGACATTTTGATAGCTGAGTTGGGAGAGGCGGGCTTTGAAAGTTTCGTTGAAAACGAAACAGGTCTTTTAGCTTACATTCAAAAGAATGATTGGTCTGAAAATCTAATTGATACCATAGAGATTCTTGAAAATCCGGAGTTTTCTTTTCATTATTCGGTCAAAGAAATTGAACAGGAAAACTGGAACGCCACTTGGGAGCAAAACTTCAATGCTATTCAAGTGGGTGAACAATGTGTGGTGCGAGCTCCGTTTCACAAAAAGCCCGATGTAGATTATGATATTGTCATCGAACCCAAGATGAGCTTCGGTACGGGGCATCATGAGACTACGCACATGATGCTGCAATTTATACTTGAGCATGATTTCGAAGGTAAGTCTGTTCTTGATATGGGCAGTGGTACCGGTGTTCTGGCCATTCTTTCGGCAATGAAAGGGGCAAAGCTGATCCATGCTATCGATATCGACAATTGGTGCTATCTAAATGCAAAAGAAAATGTGCAGAGAAATGGGGTGGATCATGTAGAGGTTTTTGAGGGTGATGTTGGTTTGCTGGGTAACATTACTTACGATATAATCATAGCCAATATCAATCGAAATATTCTATTGGAAGATATTCCTACCTATGCAAAAAATCTTGCCCCAAATGGTATACTTTTTGTAAGTGGGTTCTATCAGGATGATATTTTTATCATATCTGAAAAATGTAACCCCTGTGGATTAAAATTTGAAAAAAATATTCAGAGGAATGATTGGGTTGCGGTAAAATATGTATTTTAGAAAGAGACGTACGTACCTGAAAATGATAGCTATGAGTACAAAAGAAAAAATTTTAGAAGAACTTCTTCTAGAGGAAGAGGTATTAAAACAAAATGAAATAGTTCTGTTCAATGATGATGTAAATACCTTCGATCATGTAATAGAGACGTTAATCGATGCCTGTGAGCACACTCCCGAGCAAGCAGAACAATGTTCACTAATCGTACATTATAAAGGAAAGTGTACGGTTAAAACCGGTGAGTATAGCGACTTAGAACCGCGTTGCGGAAAACTTTTGCAAGCTGGCCTAAGTGCCGAGATTGTTTAATATGTAATTCCGGTTTTAATCTAACTAATGCGGTAAACGGGGTTTGAGAATTCCGTAGACGAAAGTGCCCAATACAGCCCCGAAAATCACAATCAACATGCTGAATACCCCGGTACCCAACAGAATATACATAGGGCCTGGGCAAGCACCGGCCAGAGCCCAGCCCAAACCGAAAATTGAACCTCCCAAAAGATATCGAACGATACCTTTGTCTTTCGGTGGTAAATAAACCTCTTTGCCCTCTGTGGTTTTTATTTTTAATCTTTTAAGAAACCATACCGATAACGCACCAAGTATTACCGCAGAACCGATTATACCATACATGTGAAAAGATTGAAACTTGAACATCTCGTAAATACGGTACCATGAAACAGCTTCCGATTTTACTAATACGATTCCGAAAAAAATACCTACGAATAAAAATTTGAGAAATTTCATATTTAAAATATTAGGGGTAATAAGAAGTGGGTCATAATCAGTCCGCCGATAAAAAAACCGATTACCGCTATTAATGAAGGTAGTTGCAGGTTACTTAAGCCTGTGATGGCATGGCCAGATGTGCACCCCCCGGCATAACGGGTTCCGAAGCCTACTAAAAATCCTGCTCCTATCAGAATTAGTAAGCCTTTAAAGGAAAGTGCATTTTGCCAGTCGTAGATTTCGGCCGGTAGTAGAGCGCTGCCGACATCTTGAAAGCCCAACTGATTTAGGTCTGAAATGGTTTCAGGGTTTAATTCGATAGCTGAGCCGTCAGAGAGAAATTGAACAGCTATAAACCCTCCAATAATAGCCCCAAGAACGACAATGAGGTTCCAGCGTTGGGCTTTCCAATCAAATCGAAAGAAATCCGCATATTTTCCGGCGCCACCTATACTACAAAAAGTACGTAGGTTTGATGACATTCCAAAAGTCTTTCCGAAATAAACCAAGAAAATCATTACCGCGGTAATCAGGGGGCCAGATAAATACCAAGGCCAAGGTTTGAGAATAAGCTCCATAAAAGAAATTTATACAAATTTATAGCTTACTTAAGTATAAGTAAGTAATAAATGTTACAATCATTAAGTAAAAATGTACGGGCATAATTGAAAAAGTTATTCGATTTTATGAAATTCCTAAAAAACGGTGCTTGACATGAGCTAGTCGGTCAAATTGTATATTTTTGGCTCCCGAACCATACCAAACCAAACTAAAAATTTATGAAAACCAATGCCTTTTCGAATTGGTCTAAGGGTCTTCTAATGTTATTATTTCTGCTTTCCGCGTTCTCGGTCAAGGCACAATCACCACCGAGAAGTTACATAGTTCAAAGAACTACTGACTCTATAGAAATTGATGGTCAAGCCACTGAAAGCTCTTGGGAAAAGGTTGAATGGAGTGACGATTATATCGATATTGAGGGTGATAAGTCTCCAAAGTATAGAACCCGTATGAAAATGCTATATGATGACACCAATCTCTATTTTTTTACTGAAATGGAAGAACCTCATGTATGGGCAAATTTGAAACAGAGAGATACCGTCATTTTTTATAACAACGATTTTGAGATTTTTATTGATCCTGATGGAGATACGCACAATTACTATGAGTTTGAAATGAACGCCTTAAATACGGTTTGGGATCTCTTTTTGACCAAACCGTACCGTAATCATGGTAAGATAATCGATAGCTGGGATATTCAGAATTTGAAGACCGCTGTACATGTCAATGGTACTATAAACGACTCGAACGATATCGATAAAGGATGGAACGTTGAGATTGCCATACCTTGGAGGGTAATTACAGAAGCCAGTAAAACAAAAGAAATACCCGAAAATGAAATTTGGCGCATCAATTTTTCCCGAGTCAATTGGGACCACGATCTGAATAACGGAATATATTCCAGAAAAAAAGATGACAATGGTAAGTTTTTACCGGAGTACAATTGGGTATGGTCTCCTCAAGGGGTAATCAATATGCATGAGCCTGAGCACTGGGGCTATTTATATGTGTCTGATACCAAGGTGGGCGAAAAGGTCGATTTTCAGATTCCGAAAGATGAATACCTAAAATGGAATTTATACAAGCAATATAGAAAATTGCTACATGCGGGAGATACCTTTGATGAAGTAAGTAACGAAGTGGAATCATCTCAAAAAGTGATTCTCAAAGAGGTTGTCGACATAGAGGTAGAAAAATATTTAGGAGGCTGGACGATAATGGCTAGAAGTCCGTTCTCCAATAAATTATTAGTAATAAAAGAAGATGGTGAATTTAGTAGTTATGAGAATAGGTAGAGAAAATTTAAGCGTACGGTGTTTCATAATTTTGGTGTTAGGTCTAGTGTTGTCTGGCAATGCTCAAAATGAGGATGATACAAAAGATTTTAAATTCTGGACATGGGTTACCGCCGATGCCAAGCGAACTGATAAATCTTTTTCAGAGGAATTTGAAAAGTATGCCTCCAATGGTATAAATGCGGTGCTGATCAACACCTATGCAGACCCTAAACTTTTGGAAAGATTAACGCCTTTGGCTACGCAACATGGCCTCGAAGTTCACGGTTGGATGTTTACGGTCAATAGACCGGGAGATAAAATTGCCCAACAACACCCAGAATGGTATGCCGTAAGTAGAGATGGTAAATCTTGTTACGATGAACCGCCTTATGTGGGCTACTACAAATGGTTGTGCCCGACAAGAAAAGAATCTCGAGAACACATTTTGAGCTTGGTAAAAGGGTTGGCCCAAGTTGATGGTGTCGCCAGTGTACACCTAGATTACATACGTTATTCCGATATTTTCTTGCCTATTAGTCTATTGCCCAAGTATAATCTAAAGCAAGATGTAGAGCTGCCGAGATATGATTTTTGTTATTGCGATGTTTGTGTCTCTGAGTTTGAGAAAGAACATCATAAAAACCCAAGGAACTCTGATAACCCTGCAATCGATATGGAGTGGAAAAACTTTAGGTTGAACAAAGTGAAGGCGATTGTAGATGAAGCCTATGAAATTGCCCATGAGAATGGTAAAATATTGACCGCTGCCGTATTTCCTTATCCTGAGATGGCAGATCATATGGTTCGTCAACGTTGGGACAAATGGGATGTTGATGTTGTACTGCCAATGATCTATAACAGTTTTTATAACGAAGAGATTGATTGGGTAGGTTACGCTACTGGTCAAGGAGTAAAGGATCTCGAAGGAAAAAATACCGAGCTGCATACCGGTATTTATGTACCTCAGATGTCGGTAGATGAGCTAGAGCAAGCTATCAATCTTGTCAAAGATAACGGGGCAAAAGGAGCGTCTTTTTTTGATGGCCCTGCGATAACCGACGAACAATGGCAGGTGATAAAAGGTTTTAAGGCAGAGTAGTACTAGTGCCGTTGACCATATCTTCAAAATTTGGGTGCCGGCCCCATTCTTTTTTTCTTTCTTTATCAAAATGTGGATTTTGGATGGGCATAGCGGCATCGACTTTTTCTCGCCAATTGTTGAGAAGTTGTAAAAGTTCTTCTGCTTTCTCACTTTCTTCATAAGCAAGATTATGGCTTTCGCCAATATCGTTTATGAGGTTGTAGAGTTCAAGTCGGTCATCGTCTAAAAATTGAATCAGTTTCCATTCACCTTGTCTAACGGCACTTGCCGGAACTGAATGATGATACACCGGATAATGCCAAAAGACGGCTCGCTCTTTATTGTGGTTAAGGCCCTTTAGCGTGGGTACCATGCTAACCCCGTCTACCGTTTGATTTTTTTGAGTTTCCCCAGTTGCCATTTCCATTGTCGTAGGAAAAAGGTCGATGCTGCTTACAATGGCGTCTGACTGACTTCCTTTAGTTACCTTTTTTGGCCACTTGATAAGTAGGGGCTCTTTAATTCCTCCCTCATAAACAGTACCTTTTTCAGCTCTTAAAGGTTGATTCGAAGAGGCTATATATTGTAGGCTATTACCTTCGTAGTAATGCAATTTATTTTTGGCTATTAAAGGAATTTTGTCAAACCTGCTTACTAAACCTCCGTTATCAGAAAAGAAAATTATGATAGTGTCGTCGGCCAAATTCAGGTCCTCAAGTTTGTTCATGATTCGACCTACACATTTATCAATGTTCTCGACCATAGCTGCGTAAATAGCATTCGAAGGGTAGCCATCGGCTTTAGGTTTTTTTATGAATTTTTCTATTTGTTCTGAATATGCATCTAGTTGAACATGAACATCGAAATGCGCTAAGAAGAGAAAAAAAGGTTGGTTTTTATTGTTCTCAATAAAATCTATGCTTTTATCGGTCAAAGCTTCAGAAAGAATTATGTCATGAGGTAATTCTGTTTGCGGATGCATTTGCTCGTTAAAATTGAAGAAACGTCCACCCTGATGAACCAAACTTTCGTCATAGCCTTGATTTTTTGGGTGATGTTTTTCGGTGTGGCCCAAGTGCCATTTACCAAAATAACCAGTTGCGTAACCAGAACGCTTCAGGGCTTCACCTATAGTATCATAATCTAGGGGAAGATATTGGGTTTTATTCACTGGAACTGTTAATTTTTCATAAGGTCGCCAATGGCCTGGTAAAAAATCATTGATTCCAATTCTTGCAGGGTATAACCCTGTTTGAATACTTGCCCTGCTTGGCGAGCATACAGGGTTGGCCGCGTATGCATTGGTAAAACGCATTGCTTGTTGAGCTAGTTTGTCAAGGTTTGGGGCTTCATTAAATTCGTTGCCATATACTGGCAAATCGGCCCAGCCAAGGTCATCGGCCAAAATAAATATGATGTTCGGAGATTTTTCTTCGGAAGATTGTTTCGAGGGGATATTACAACTGATAAGGATGTTTAGCAACAGAATAGAAACAATAATATTTTTCATATAGAACAGGTTCTATATAAAAGTAGAGCCATTAGAAATAAAAACTATCCTGTGGTGTACGGTGGGCATAGCTTTGCCAGTTTTAATAGAGTGGAGGTAAAAACAAATCCCCGTAACTGTTAAGTCACGGGGATTATAGGTGTAAATGTTGTGACCTCGACAGGATTCAAACCTGTAACCTCTTGAGCCGTAATCAAGTGCGCTATTCAGTTGCGCCACGAGGCCGTTTTTATGGGGTGCAAATATATTTCTTTTTACATTTACAGCAAAATTGATGACGAAAAATATGGATTTAAAATTGTATGTCAGAGATATCATGAATTTTCCATCCGAAGGTATTGTCTTTAAAGATATTACCCCATTGTTGAAGGATGCTAAAGCCATGCAAAAAGCAACCGAAGCACTTTTAAATCTTTTAGGTGATGTGAAAATAGATAAAGTAGTGGGTATGGAAAGTCGTGGTTTTTTCTTTGCTCCGTTGTTGGCAAGCAAATTAAATGCAGGTTTTGTGCCGATAAGAAAGCCAGAGAAATTACCGGCCGAAAAAATAGCACAAACGTATGCGTTGGAATATGGCTCAGACACTTTAGAAATACATAAAGATGCCATTCAAAAGGGAGAAAAAGTGCTGGTTCACGATGATGTTTTGGCTACTGGAGGTACCGCTAGTGCCGCCTGTGAATTGATTGAGCGTTTAGGAGGCGAAATCGTACAGTGTAATTTTCTGATCGAACTTGATTTCTTGAAGGGCAAAGAAAAACTGGTAGATTACGAAGTCCGGTCTTTGTTACATTATTGATGAGATTTACTAATGTGCTTTTGGTCAGTCAAGCGCTCTTGTAGTTACAAAATAACGCCAACCAATTATTGCCATTTGCAATTTTGAGGCTTTGGCAAGATTCAAACCCTTCTGACTATAAGAGGGGAGGAGTACTTTATTCAATTTTGCTAAAAATTTAAAAAAAACCTTTTTTCATCTTTCCTGTTTAGACAAATATAAACACTTAGAAATAAGTAATAAAAGACCGCCTAAGTGGCGGTCTTTTGATATATATGGCCAATATATAAGGGTCTAGGTTATAAAACGATTATAACCATCGATATAATTAATAACAATAGTATTTTAGCAATTGTGATCATTGGTTCATAAAGTTTTCAGGTTAGCCTTCACTTGAAGGACGAGTAAATAGTACTCCTCAATCGATTGTCTTTTCAAGATAAATAAATAGAATAGTATAACACTAATAATTGAAGCTATTTTATTGCAATTGAGTACGATATTGTAAGTGATTTAATGTTTTATATTTTAAATTGTCTCCAGGCTTCTTGAAAGGTGTTTCATTTATGTAATGAAAATATATATGGAGTTATGAATTGTTACTTTTGAAGGGGTATTTGAGGCCATATTTTGAAAACATAGGGCTACTTCATGCATAAAAAGGTCTTTTTGGCCGATTCCGTTTCTTGAAAGATAAATTTGAAAAGAGATTTTCGGGAAAGTGTCTAGAGCACTAGTTGTAATTCTTGAAGTATCTTTGCTCCTGTCGCCATTAACTATTCAATGCAAAATATTCTTTATATTATTCTCGGTCTGATACTTTTGATTGCTGGGGGTAATTGGCTACTTAAATCTGCCGTAGCGCTCTCTATACGACTGAATATTCCGAAAATTGTAATCGGTATGACCGTAGTTTCATTTGCTACTTCGGCTCCTGAATTGATCGTAAGTATAAAGTCGGCTTTGGATGGTTTTCCCGATTTAGCCTTGGGCAATGTGGTAGGTTCGAATATTGCGAACTTGGGTCTGGTATTGGGTGTTACTGTAATTTTGGGCAGTATCGATGTCAATAAAAGTTTCTATACTACTGATTGGCCTGTAATGATGCTTGCTTCTCTTGTATTTTTTGGTTTTATCTATTTTGATGGAGTTCTCGGCTTCTATGAGGGTATTGTAATGGTAGTGTTTTTGATTTTGTTTCTTGTGTACCTATTGCGATTTCAGAAACAAGCCGTAGTAGATGAGCTGCCTGAAGATGATATGCCGTTGCCACTTTATAAGACCATGCTTTTATTGGGTTTGGGTGGTGTTGCCTTATGGGGTGGATCGGAATTTTTAATCAATGGGGCAGTAGGTCTTGCTAAGAGTTATGGCGTTAGTGAACGCGTGATTGGTGTCACCGTTGTATCTGTCGGTACAAGTGTGCCTGAACTTGCGGCATCTATTATTGCGGTTATCAAAAAGGAAAAAGCTATTTCTTTAGGTAATCTTGTTGGTTCGAATGTATTCAACATTTTGGCAGTATTGGGTATAACTTCAATTATAACCCCGATAACTGTTGTGGATCAAGGCTTGATCGAGAATGATATTTTCTGGATGCTGGGAATTTCTTTTTTAATATTACCCTTAGTATTCTTTCCCAAAGGGCTGCGATTAGGTTGGCGAGATGGTATAATTCTTGTGGCAATTTATCTAGCCTTTGTGTATCTTACCATTGGCATTTAACCAATTTAAAATGCGTGCGTTATTTATTGTTTTATTGTTACAACTTTTCGGTGCCTGCTTTTCCTCATTTGCTGAAGAAAGTGAATTTCTTAGGGGTAGGGTATACGATAGCCAAACAGGTGAGGCTATTGTATTTGCAACAGTTCGAATAAAAGGTAGGGCAAAGGGGGTGATCACCAATATGGATGGTGGTTTTCGCCTTCCCCATCATTTAATTGATAAAGGTGATAGTATTCAGGTCACATCAATGGGCTACGAGAAGAAAGACTTGGCCATTCAAAGACTTTCTGCAAGTGATATTAATATTATTCGATTGTCCGCATCAGCGATTTCTTTGAATGAGGCTGTTGTGAGGGCTAAACGTAAAAGAAAACTGACCGCAAATCAAATTCTTTATAGAGCTATTAAGAATATACCCAAAAACTACCCTAATAGCGCATACACTATTAAGGGGTATTACAGAGACTATCAATTAGATAGTTTGGGCTATCTTAACCTTAATGAAGCCTTTCTCGAGGTATTTGATCAAGGTTTTAACGAAATTGATTCAGCGACCACCAAGACACGAATTTTTGATTATGTTCAAAATACTGAGTTTAGAAGAGATGATTTAGCGGCCAAACCTTATGACTACGAAAATTACCAGAAGATTGTTAATAAAGCCTTTTTGCCCTCTTATGGGGGCAATGAATTCCTCATTTTAAGAATTCATGATCCGATTCGAAATTATCGAATAAATAGTTTTGATTTTGTGAATGTGATGTATGATAGCGATATTATAAACAACCATTCGTTTAAAAAACATTTAGACACTTATCTCGAAGATGAAGGTATCTATAAAATTGGTCTTGAGAAGAGTTACCCTGAATATGCGCCCGACTATACTGCATTGGGTACGATTTATATATCTAAGAACGACTATGCTATTCATAAATTAGAGTATGCTGTTTACGATGATAACATATCGAACAATCAAATCGAGCTTCTAGACAAGGATGTTAGTGGGAAGCTGATTTTTGAAGTGGTAACGGAGTACGTAAGAGGTGATTCGAATAAAATGAAACTTAATTATATCTCTTTTCAGAATTCATTTCAATTATCTCTACCACCTAAATTCATAGTGGAGAATATTGATTTTCACAGTGAGAAGAGGGCTATTGTTGTTAAGTTCAATAACCCTTTGGGTAAATACTCAAATGCTGATAAAAGGAATAATTATAGCTTTAGGTATAAGGGCAAACGCTTGGATATTGAAAAAGTAGTAGTAGCCGATAATCGCTCTATCGTATTCTTGAACATGGATGAACAGGATTGGATCAAAATGAAAAGTAAACGAATTGGCAATACCAATGAGCGATTTTTTAAAGAGAATTTGCTGGACGCAAAGATCAAGAACATTACCGATATTGATGGAAATCAAATCAATCAAAGAGATTCTAAAGATTTTAATCAATTTAGGGAATTCTTTGTTCAAGAAACAAAACGGACATCCGAAGTGCCACATGATAGCTTATTGATGAATATTAGAAAGCCCATATATATGAACCAACCAATAGTCAAGCCGAACGACTATCAGAACTATTGGATGAATACACCTTTCAAAGAATTAAACCCAGCGCCAGGGAAGTTCGAGTAAGTTTTTACTAATTACATACTACGTAAACATTCAGAAAAGCGACTTTTTCATTAAAGAGCTATGGTTTTGATTATATGTTCTATGGTGCCGATGCTGGCAGGGTATTTGTCGATTCCACAGGAGAAGCCTTAACTGCTACAAAGATTTGGGCGTCCGAAATTAATAGTCAAGATCAGGTATTAAACGAAGAGTGCCCCGATCATTGATCGGGGCACTCTAATTATTTCAACAATTAATTTATGGTGAATAAAACTCTTAAACGTCCGCAGATTTGACAGTTTTAACGATTCTACCCGCAATTTTATAAGGATCACCGTTTGAAGCAGGTCTTCTGTCTTCTAACCATCCTTTCCAGCCTTGCTCAACAGTAATAATCGGAATACGTATTGAAGCTCCTCGGTCAGAAATACCATAGCTAAAGTCGTTAATAGAAGCTGTCTCGTGATCACCGGTCAAACGTTGATCGTTAAACTCACCGTAAACGGCTATATGTTCTTTTACCACTGGGCGGAAAGCTTCACAAATCTTCTCGTAAGTAGCTCTATCACCACAGGTTCTTAACGTAGAGTTAGAGAAGTTGGCGTGCATACCAGAACCATTCCAGTCCATATCTTTTCCTAGTGGTTTTGGGTGGTATTCAATATAGTAGCCATATTGCTCGGTCAATCTGTCTAAAAGATACCTAGCCACCCAGATTTCATCTCCGGCTTTTTTAGCACCTTTGGCGAATAATTGAAATTCCCATTGTCCAGAAGCAACTTCTTGATTGATTCCTTCAAAGTTAAGACCTGCGGCGATACACAAATCAGCGTGTTCTTCTACGATTTCTCTACCATGCGTATTTTTACCACCTACCGAACAGTAATACATGCCTTGTGGAGCGGGGTATCCACCTCTCGGGAAGCCTAAAGGAAGATCTGTCGCCGAGTCCATGATAAAGTACTCTTGTTCAAAACCGAACCAAAAATCATTATCATCATCATCAATAGTAGATCTACCATTTGATACGTGAGGGGTGCCGTCGGCATTCAAGACCTCTGTCATTACGATAAAAGCATCTTTACGTGCTGGGTCAGGATAAATAGCAACTGGCTTTAACAAGCAATCTGAAGATCCACCTTCTGCTTGTCTTGTTGAACTTCCGTCAAAAGACCACATTGGGCAGTCTTCCAAGGTTCCTCCAAAATCATTAACGACTTTGGTTTTGCTTCGCATGTTCTGCGTTGGGAAATATCCATCTAACCAGATGTACTCCAATTTTGTTTTGCTCATAATTAAAGGAAGTTAAATTTTTTAAATTTTCAGACTAACAAAAATATGTTTTTTGATGAGATATCCTATTTTTACAGGGGGGAAATATCCAAAAAATGAATATAATTCAGGATACCCCTTTTCTAACGGGGGTATTTTGAAATAAATGGATTAAATACTTCTTTTATTATTAAATCCTTAATCACTATTTTTGCGCCCAATATAAACGCCGAAGCATGTCAAGACAACGATTTGATGCCATTTCAGAGAGTCAGAAAAGAAGTCCGATAGAAGTAAACCCAATAAGTAGAAGTTCAGATCTTTATGCGGCCCATGTCTTTAATGATTACCGTATGCTGCAATGTCTTACCAAAGACGCTTTGGAGAGTGTTCGAAATGCTATTTTTTCGGGTTCGAAAATCAATCGTAAGGTTGCAGATCAAGTGGCCGAGGCGATGAAAGGTTGGGCTATTTCAATGGGGGCTACCCATTATACCCATTGGTTTCAACCGCTGACAGGAGCAACTGCGGAAAAGCACGATGCATTCTTTGATTTGTTACCGAGCGGTCAGGCTTTAGAGAAGTTTGGTGGTGCACAATTGGTTCAGCAAGAACCAGATGCTTCAAGCTTTCCCAGTGGTGGCATTCGAAATACTTTTGAAGCGAGGGGTTACACGGCATGGGATCCAACAAGTCCTGCCTTTATCTATGGTGCGACCCTCTGTATACCGACAATATTCGTATCATATACCGGCGAGGCCTTAGACAATAAAACCCCATTGCTTCGAGCTTTGCACGCAGTAGATGAGGCGGCAACGGGCGTAGCAAAATATTTCGATAAGAATGTCGCGAAAGTTAATGCGACCTTGGGTTGGGAGCAGGAGTATTTTTTGGTAGATAGGGCATTGGCAAATTCACGAACCGATATAAGTCTTACAGGAAGAACTTTGATAGGTAACGCCGCTGCTAAAGGGCAGCAGTTAGATGATCATTATTTTGGTGTCATACCTAATCGGGCAATAGCCTTTATGAAAGATTTGGAAAAAGAATGCTTGCTCTTGGGTATTCCTGTGAAAACCAGGCATAATGAAGTTGCGCCCAATCAGTTTGAGTTGGCTCCGGTTTTCGAAGAAGCGAATTTAGCGGTAGACCATAATCTCTTGTTGATGGATGTTATGGAAAAAATTGCCGTCAAGCATAACTTCAAGGTGTTGTTTCATGAAAAACCATTTGCGGGCATCAATGGATCGGGCAAGCATAATAACTGGTCGTTAACTACCGATACGGGGGTTAATTTATTGAGTCCGGGTTCAACGCCCATGAAGAACCTTCAGTTCCTTACCTTTTTTATTAATACCATCAAGGCCGTAGATAATTATGAAGAGTTGTTACGTGCTTCGATAGCTTCTGCGAGTAACGATCATAGGTTAGGGGCAAATGAAGCACCACCCGCAATTTTTTCTATATTCATTGGCACACAATTAAGTAATGTTCTTGATGAGTTGGAGGGGGTTACCAAAGGGAAATTATCCCCAGAAGAAAAAACGGAACTTAAGTTGAACGTCGTAGGCAAGATTCCTGAAATACTGTTAGACAATACAGATCGTAATAGAACTTCACCCTTTGCATTTACCGGAAACAAATTTGAAATGCGAGGTGTTGGGGCAAAAACGAATTGTGCCAAACCTATGACAATTCTTAATACCATTGTCGCTAAACAGCTTAGAGATTTTAAGAAAGAGGTAGATACGTTAATCGATAAGAAGAGCCTTAAAAAAGATGAAGCCGTATTCAATGTTCTAAGGGAGTACATCAAGACATCTAAGCGAATTAGATTTGACGGTGATGGTTATAGTGATACTTGGGAGAAAGAGGCCAAACGTAGAAAACTTAGCAATAATAAAAATACGCCGCAGGCGCTACAAATATTAACATCGAAAGAAAGTTTAGCTCTCTTTCAGGCTACCGGTGTTCTTAGTGAAACGGAAATAAAAGCTAGGCAAGAGGTCGAATTGGAAACGTATATCATGCACCTTCAGATAGAAGGCAGAGTATTAAGTGAGCTTGTTTACAATCAGATTATTCCTGTAGCGGTCGAGTATCAAAGTTTATTAATAAAAAATGTATTGGGTTTAAAAGAAATTTATGGGGCGGCCCATACCAGTCTTTCCGATGCCACATCAAGTATTATCGAACAAATCGGTGAAAATATTGTAGAGTTGAAAAAGAAAACAGATGCAATGTCTACCGCAAGTACCAAAGCTGAAAAACAAACTGACACCTATAAGAAAGCTATAGCTTTCTGTGATAACGTAAAGCCGTATTTCGACGATATACGTGAATATTGTGATAGGTTAGAAACGTTGGTCGATGATCGTTTGTGGCCTTTGACGAAGTATAGAGAAATTCTCTTTATCAAATAATTAAGAAGTCTTTTTTCAGATGTTGTGTGCCTGTATAAAGTTTGCTCAATGAGGTGAGCTTTATGAATTGAATACCTTATTTTTGCGACAAACCATTAAGAAACATGAGTTCGTCAACCAGCGAGAGATACAGTAAAAGAGGCGTTTCTGCTTCTAAAGAAGATGTTCATAATGCCATTAAAAATATTGATAAAGGCCTTTTTCCCAAAGCCTTTTGTAAAATAGTGCCCGACTATTTGACGAACGATCCAGATTACTGTTTGGTCATGCATGCCGATGGGGCCGGTACCAAGTCTTCATTAGCTTATATGTATTGGAAAGAGACCGGTGACCTTTCTGTCTGGAAAGGTATCGCGCAAGATGCCTTAATAATGAATATCGACGATTTAATATGTGTAGGGGCTACCGATCATATTATGCTTTCTTCAACCATTGGGCGAAATAAAAATTTGATTCCTGGAGAGGTTATTTCAGCCATTATCAATGGTACTGAAGAACTAATTGATGATTTGGCCAGGCATGGTATTACTATTCATTCTACAGGTGGTGAAACTGCAGATGTAGGTGACCTGGTACGTACCATTATTGTTGACTCGACGGTGACGGCACGAATGAAGAAAAGTGAGGTTATCGATAATGCGAATATTCGCCCCGGAAATGTGATTGTCGGTTTTGCATCATATGGCCAGGCAAGTTATGAGACTGAATATAATGGTGGTATGGGTAGTAACGGACTTACTTCCGCAAGACACGATGTTTTTTCAAAATATCTTGCAGAAAAATATCCTGAAAGTTTTGATGCCTCAGTGCCTGATGACTTGGTGTATTCTGGTACGGTGAAATTGACCGATGCCATTGAAGATGTCGCTATAGATGCAGGTAAACTGGTGCTTTCTCCTACCAGAACTTATGCTCCGATAGTCAAGAAAATTCTTGAAAGATACTCCTCTAAAGAAATCAATGGTATGGTGCACTGTAGTGGAGGTGCGCAAACAAAAATACTTCATTTTATAGGTGATGGCTTGCATGTCGTTAAAGACAATCTTTTTGAAGTGCCCCCCTTGTTCAAGATGATTCAAAAGCAGTCTAATACAGATTGGAAAGAAATGTACCAAGTTTTTAATTGCGGACATCGATTAGAGATTTATACCGATGAAAGTACAGCCGAGGATTTAATCCGAATTTCAAAGAGCTTTAAAGTTGATGCCAAAATTATAGGTCGGGTTGAATCGGGAGAAGGTAAATCTTTGACCATCAAAAGCGAGTACGGCACCTTTGCTTATTAGTACATACGATTACTTCAAATACTACGTTTTTATAACATAACCAATCTGTATTGCTATGGAAAGAAAACAGTTTTTGAGAAGTATGGGAGCTGCTGCTGCATTTGCAGTTTCTTTTCCCTGCCTTCACGGGTGTTCAAAAGATGATGCCACAGATGATGGTGGTGATAAAGAAGTGCCTACAGGAGTCGATTTTACTTTAGACTTAAACGATTCAGCTAATGCCAGTTTGATGAACGAAGGAGGGTACGTTTTGAAAAACGATGTGGTTGTAGCAAAAAATCTAGACGGTGAATATGTCGCAGCAAGTCAGGTCTGTAGTCATCAGGGCTATGATGAGGTAAGATTTGTATCTCAGAACGGCGGCATTTTTTATTGTGATGTTCACGGTTCTCAATTTGAACAAGACGGCTCGCCTATCAATCAAGTAGATGGTAGCCCTGCACGGCCGTTAAAGGTATTTAATATAGAACTTTCCGAGAGCATTTTACGTGTTTTTGAATAAATGGCATGGTTTTGACTATAACTGAAGTCATGAGATACTCATTTTTAGTTTTTACCTTGTTGATCTGTACTTCCGTTTTTTCCCAAAATTGGGAGGAGACTTATAGTGATGCCAATGCAAAATCGAAAGAGCAAAGCAAACCTTTGATATTGGTGTTTTCGGGTTCCGATTGGTGCGCGCCATGTATCAAGCTTGACAAGAAAATATGGCAATCTGAAGAGTTTAAAACTTACGCAAAAGCGAGTTATGTGCTTTATAAAGCTGATTTTCCTAGAAAAAAAACAAATAGACTATCTGCTGAGTTACAAGTTCAGAATGAAAAGTTAGCCGAGAAATATAATCCTAAAGGTTATTTTCCATTAGTAATTATACTCGATGCCAAAGAAGAGGTTTTAGGTAGAACCGGTTATGCAAATAGTACCCCCGAAGAATATTTATCGAAATTAAATGCATTTATCAATTGAGGTCTTGGTTAGTCATAATAATTATTTTTATCAGCTGTAGTAGTTGGTCTCAAGTTGATCAAATGGTTACCGTGCATAAGGCATTAGAACTTATGGGTAGTCGTTTTGATATCACTGTGGTCGCAAATAACGAAGATATTGGTTATATTAATATTGATGAGGCTACCGCAGAAATAAAGCGGATAGAAAAGCTGATATCTGCTTGGGATCCCGACTCCGAAACTTCTCTTATAAATAAAAATGCGGGTGTAAAACCTGTAGTTGTTAGTTCAGAACTGTTCAGTTTGATTGAACGTTCAATACAGATTTCAGAGTTGACCGATGGGGCCTTTGATATTTCATATGCTTCATTAGATGGTGTTTGGAAGTTCGATGGGTCGATGAAGGTTATGCCCAATGAATCTGAAATTGAAAGCTCAATTTCAAAAGTAGGTTATAGAAATATTGTCTTAAATGAGAATGATCAAAGCGTTTTTCTGGCTAAAAAAGGGATGAAAATTTCTTTCGGTGCAATCGGTAAAGGGTATGCTGCCGATAAGGCTAAAGAATTATTGGTTTCTAAACAAGTAGTTGGGGGAATTATAAATGCCGCAGGAGACCTCACAACTTGGGGAACTAAGGCTAATGGTGAAAAGTGGGTGATCGGTATAGCAAACCCGTTGAGTAAAGAGAGAATTTTTTCTTGGTTGAAAATAGTGGAATCTTCCGTTGCTACCTCTGGCAATTATGAAAAACATATCGTTTTTGAAGGGGTCAAATACTCCCATATTATCGACCCCAGAACAGGCTACCCGACCACTGGGGTGAATAGTGTCTCGATTTTCGCTAAAAGTGCCGAGACTTGCGATGCTTTGGCGACCGCTGTGTTCATTTTAGGTAAAGATGATGGTTTAGATTTGATCAATCAACTCGGAGGTATAGAAGTGGTTCTTGTAGACAATGACAATAATGTTCACAAGAGTAGTGGTGTTCCCTTAGAAGAAAATCCTTAGTCTAGTAGAGAATACTTTTATCTAATTAGCTCATATATGGGTTCGTGGGTAAATATCCTTCGTGTTCAAAGTCTTTTATGGTCTGCACAAGTTTGGTTGAACCATTCTTAATGAAATATACTTCTTCGCTTAAATCAAATATATCCTTACAAAAATGATCTGTAATTATTATAATTTTCTTGTGCTTTAACTTTTGAATCAGTTCCTTGATTGTGTTTACGTAAATAGGGGCTATATATGAAAAAGGCTCATCCAATAAAATAATATGTTGTTTAGACATTAATACTAGATAGGTTTCGATTAACCGAAGTTCTCCTGAAGAAAGGTCCGAGGTAATCGATGTCCTATTCAAACTTAAGGACGGAAATTCAGCAATAAAACTTTCCCAGTTTACACTGAAAAAATTAAAAGCCTTATTTAATTTTATTCGTTTTGGGAGCAGGCGATGTTGAGGTAGATAGCTAGCTAAACCAGTAGCATAGAGTTTCTTATTTTGATCTTTGCCATTTATACGAATATTAGAGTATTTAGCATCTATAGAACCGAACAGTATGGCTAACAAAGATGACTTACCACAGCCGTTTCTTCCTAAAACGCCAGTTACTTTACCTGTTTCACTTTTTAGATAAACACCTTGTAAAATGTGCCTTCCTGTAAAGCTAAGTTCAACATTATCGATTTCAAGTATCAAAATAATTCAAGAATTAGAAAGATGAGAAATGTGAAGAAAGCGTCGTAAATAAATGATATTGAGAATAGTTTTAAACTACTAAGCCCGAAATTTTCATAGAAAATCAATTTTCGTTGTGCACTTGCATTCAAATAGAATAAAAACAGTGCCGCAAAGAAAACCAATTTGGCTAAAAGTAACATGATGAGAATACCAGACTGATATAATGATTTCAGAAGAACATACTGTATGGCTGTAATACAAAAAGATGTCAAAAGAAATGTTTGGTAAAAATAAAAGACTATTCGATATGTTTTAAATGAAAATGTGATGCAGGAGTGATTTTTGAATAATAATAAATGTACAAATTTATCGTAAATTCGCAGTTCAACTGAGGGTAAGTATATGATTGATAAATTAAATATTGTTAAGCAACGTTTTGATGAGGTGTCAGACCTTATTATACAACCGGATATAATATCCGATCAGAAGCGTTATGTTGAGCTGACAAAAGAGTATTCAGACTTAAAAGATCTTGTAGTTAAACGTGATGAATATATTCAGTTGACCGACAATATTAATGAGGCAGAAGAAATTATAGGTGATGGCAGTGATCCAGAGATGGTTGAAATGGCCAAAATGCAAATGGACGAGGCCAAGGAGCGTTTGCCTCTTTTAGAAGAGGAAATTAAATTTATGCTTATACCAAAAGACCCCGAAGATGCTAAAGATGTGGTGGTTGAAATCAGGGCAGGTACCGGTGGAGACGAGGCCAGTATTTTTGCTGGTGATCTTTTCAGAATGTACACCAAATATTGCGAGTCTAAAGGTTGGAAAACCAATGTAATCGATTTGAGTGAAGGTACCAGTGGTGGTTATAAAGAAATACAGTTCGAGGTATCTGGAAAAGACGTCTATGGTACTCTTAAATTTGAGGCCGGTGTACACCGAGTACAGCGTGTACCTCAGACCGAGACCCAAGGTAGGGTGCATACTAGTGCGGCTACGGTAATGGTGCTTCCTGAGGCTGAAGATTTTGATGTTCAAATTGATCCGAAAGATGTTCGTATAGATTACTTCTGCTCGTCTGGCCCTGGTGGTCAATCAGTGAACACTACCTATTCCGCAGTACGATTAACCCACGTTCCGACTGGTTTGGTGGCTCAATGTCAAGATCAGAAATCACAGCACAAGAACAAAGAAAAAGCCTTTAGGGTATTGCGTTCAAGATTGTACGATTTAGAACTTGCCAAAAAACAGGAAGAAGATGCTGCCAAGAGAAATTCACAGGTAAGCAGTGGCGACCGTTCTGCAAAAATTAGAACTTATAACTATCCGCAGGGTCGGGTTACCGACCATAGAATAGGTCTTACATTGTACGACCTTCAAAATATCATCGATGGCGATGTACAGAAAATTATCGATGAGTTAAGCCTAGTAGAGAACACCGAAAAACTTCGAGAGGCTTCTGAAACTTTTTAGGTATAAATATCTCTTCATAGTATAACATTTAAGCAACCATAGTGACCACTCAGCAACTAGTTGACCAAATACATAAAAAACAATCTTTTCTCTGCATCGGTTTAGATACTGATCTCGAAAAAATACCTGCTTTTCTTTTAGAAGAAGAAGACCCTCTTTTTTCTTTTAACAAAGCGATTATTGATGCTACCCACCACTTATGCG
This sequence comes from Flavobacteriaceae bacterium MAR_2009_75, assembly GCA_002813285.1. Classification (NCBI taxonomy): domain Bacteria; kingdom Pseudomonadati; phylum Bacteroidota; class Flavobacteriia; order Flavobacteriales; family Flavobacteriaceae; species Flavobacteriaceae bacterium MAR_2009_75. Next base: position 892,089 of record PHTZ01000001.1, on the reverse strand, counting down.
TAGCCTATAAACCCAATGTTGCTTTTTATGAAGCTTACGGAATCAACGGCTGGAAATCTTTAGAAAAGACAATAGCCTATCTAAACACAAATTACCCTGAGATATTTACGATAGCCGATGCCAAGCGAGGTGATATCGGTAATACTTCTACACGATATGCAAAGGCATTTTTTGAGACTTTGAATTTCGATTCATTGACAATTGCACCTTACATGGGAAGAGATTCAGTTGAACCTTTCTTAGAATTTGAAGGCAAACATACTATTCTTTTGGCGCTGACCTCAAATAAGGGAGCCTTTGATTTTCAAACGTTAAAAGTTAAAGGTCACGAGCTTTATAAGAAGGTTCTCCAGACTTCAAAAGAGTATAAGAATTCTGAAAATTTAATGTATGTGGTCGGCGCTACAAAGGCTGAGTTCTTAAAAGAAATTAGACAAATTGTGCCAGATAATTTTTTATTGGTACCGGGTGTCGGGGCACAAGGGGGCAATCTAGAAGTAGTATGCCGCTATGGAATTAACAGCCAAGTGGGATTGCTAATCAATTCTTCAAGGGGAATTATTTATGCTTCAAAAGAAAAAGATTTTGCAGAGGCCGCAACAAAAGAGGCCGAGAAGATGCAAAATCAAATGGCGGTAATATTAGAAAAGATGAAGTAATCTTTACTTCATCATATTTTCCAATACTTTTTTTATTTTCTGTGCTTTCTGCTCAAAAAACTCTACAAGTTTGGCATCTGTATATTCCAAATTACTAGCTTTTTCCAAGAAGATTTGGTACTGATGCTCTAACACGTTGATAGCATTTCTGTTTGCTGCTATCGGGGTGACTTGTCCTACTTTACAATATTGATTTTCCATGATTAATAGTATGATTCTCCCAAATATACGCAGCAAATCTGCATTTGGATTTTGTTATTCGTCATATTGGGATAAAATTCGGTTCAATTGATGTTTATTTAACAATTGAATGCTGGTTTACTTATGAATCATATTAAGATAGTGTTAATAATTTCTCTTTGTTAAAATCTACTATCAAAATGAAATTGAGAGGTTTTTGGAAAAAAAAAGGGTGTTGGAAACAGATGACAACCCACTAAGACAGAAACTCTTTCAAAATTTTTGATTTAATAGTGAAAGTGAAATTTTATCAGCTCTAACCTCTTTTGAATCAAAAGTTTTAATACATTGCAAAGTTTCCTAATCGGAAATATCGAGAGAACACTTTGCTTAATTACATTACATATCCGCACCGGAAATCGTCCGTTTGGGTCACCTTTGTGCATGGCGCAGGAGGTAGCTCTTCCATTTGGTACAAACAAGTACGTGAGTTCAGAAATCACTTTAATGTTTTATTGCTTGATTTGAGAGGGCATGGTAGTTCTAAACCGGGTCTAAAAGATGCCTTTAACGATAAATATACCTTCGATTATGTGACCGAGGATATCATAGAAGTTGTAGACCATCTTCAAATTGAAAAATCTCATTTTATTGGTATTTCTCTGGGTACTGTTCTTATTCGGAATATAGCGGAAAGCTATCCTGAAAGAGTAGTAAGTATGGTTATGGGCGGGGCTATTATTCGTTTAGATATGCGATTTCGATTACTAATGGTGTTCGGTAATATGTTCAAATCGTTTGTACCCTACATATGGTTATACAGGCTATTCACATTTGCTATTATGCCTGATAGTAATCATAAAGAATCGCGCTTGTTATTTGTGCGAGAAGCCAAACGTTTGTATCAAAAAGAGTTTATTCGTTGGTATAAAATGGGATCCCAGATCAGTACGTTGTTGCGTTTGTTTAGGGGAGTAGATATCAAAATACCTACGCTTTATGTAATGGGTGGCGAAGATTATCTCTTTTTGCCTTCGGTCAAGAAAATGGTCAATAAGCAATCGGTTGCCAGTCTTTTGACGATTGAGAATTGTGGTCATGTCGTGAACGTAGAACAGCCCAAATTCTTTAACGATTTTGTGATTTCATATATTTCCGATTTTGGAGATTAAACTCAATACCTTCCTTGATACGGAAACAAGCTAATTCAAAACTAGTTTGTAAATAAAAAAAACCGGTGCTCCCACCGGTTCTTAAACTAACTAACTCAAAAATTTACAAACTCGAAATATTTTTTATACTACTGTAATAACCTATTATTTGAACGTGCTACAAATCAAGTTATTGTTCAAATTATGAACTAATTCTTAGTTTAATCTTGTAATCTAAAAACCTTCTTCAATAAATCTGATGACCGTGCAGATACATTGGTTCTTATTTCTTTTTCTTCAACTGCAATCATAGTATAAACACCGTTCAGGGCCTCTTGCGTAACATAATCGGTCAAATCAGGATTTACCTGTTTCGTTAATGGAATACTGTTGTACTTATTTATAAGATTGCTCCAAATCTTATCTGCGCCAACCTTCTCAAAAGAGTTTTTGATTACCGGGCTGAATTTACCGTAAAGCTCAGTTTTAGTGGCAGAGGTAAGGTATTGGGTGGCAGCATTATCATTGCCCAGTAAAATGCTCTTGGCATCATCAAAAGTGATTCCTTTTACCGCATTTACAAAGATGGGTGTCGCCTCGCCCACTGCATCTTCTGCTGCCCGATTCAATATTTTGAGTCCTTCATCGGCCAAGTTACCTAAGCCAATATCCCTGAGGGTCTTGTCTACCTTTTGCAACTCTTCAGGGAGGGCAATTTTCACCAGTTCGTTCTTTAGAAATCCGTTCTCTTGGGTAAGTTTGCTTACTTGTTTGTCAATACCTTTATCTAGCGCTTCTCTTAGCCCCTGTGCTATTTGAGTAGTTCCGATTCCCGTTTCGCCCTGTGGTAGTTGATTGACAACTTGCTGTAGTTCGTTACAGGAAATTAGCTGAAATACGACGAAACAAAGTGCAATTTTCTTAAACATTGATTTTTACTTAAAGTTATTTAAACAGCGAAGCTCTCCATGTCTTCTTGCTACAAAGAAAACGGATACTTTACTCAAATCTTATAGTAGAAATTTCTTTTAAGAAAAAATTACGGTTTTGTTATTGTATACCATAGTCTTTCGTCGCACGTGAAGATTTACCGCCCGGGCCAAAACGATTTTCTCAAGGTCTCTGCCCTTGGCAATAAAATCTTTAATGCTATGGGAATGGGAAACTGCAGTTACGTCTTGCTCGATAATAGGGCCTGCATCTAGCTCTTCGGTGACGTAGTGACTCGTAGCACCGATAATCTTGACCCCTCTTTTGAATGCGGCATGATAGGGTTTGGCTCCAGCAAAAGCAGGTAAGAATGAATGGTGAATGTTGATTATTTTATTAGGGTAGTTGTCAATTATCTTGGGGCTCACAATTTGCATGTAACGCGCAAGAACAATAAAGTCTATTTCTTTTTCTTTCAACAAAGTTAATTGTGCATTTTCGGCGCTTTCCTTGGTTTCTTTACTTACCGGTATATGATGAAAAGGTATATCGAATTGCTTGGCGATAGGTTGTAGGTCGTTGTGGTTGCTGATGATGAACGGTATTTCAACATCCAACTCACCGGAATGAAACCTACTAAGTAAATCATAGAGGCAGTGATTGTATTTAGAAACAAACAAGGCCATTTTAGGTTTTGGAACGGCCTGATGAATGCTCCAACTCATTCTGTATTTGTCGGCCAGTTCTTTTTGAAAGCCTTCGTTGAACTCGTCTATATCAAAGCCTTCGTTTTCGAAATCGCTTTCCAAACGCATAAAAAATACGTTGGCTTCTTTGTCTACATGTTGGTCAAGGTAAATAACATTACCTTGATTTTTGTGAATGTATCCTGTTACGGCATTGATAATTCCGGTCTGGTCCGAGCAATTTATGAGTATGGTAGTTTTCAATCGAATCTATTTTTGAAAACCCTAAAATTATGACTTTATCGGCAACAAAATCAATATTAAACGATGATTATATGATATAGCGAGATTGAAGTGTTAGTTTTAAAGAGAGCCATCTCTTAAAGAAGTACGCCATGTCTTAAATGACTTTCTAAAACTTTTGATTTCTTGGCGTAAAAGATTTAAATACTCTTTTTCTTTGACACCGTCATTCTCAAGACCATTACAGTAAGACATGATATTTCTGATCATCACATTTATGTAGGCCGCGCTTTTAAGCCTTTCAGAATATTTGCCACTGGTTTCGGCCAGAGCTATTTTTTTAGGTATAAGAATAGTATCTGTCAATAAAGAATCGGCTATGCTATCACGTAGACTATTCGACTGGTAGAGTTTTAATAAATCTTTATTGAATGTAACATAAGAAGCTATCTCTCTGCTGATTTTGCAGAGCTCAAGGGCTTTTTTATACACGGGTAGTGCGCTTAGGTTATCGTAAGACATTTTTTCTTATCATAGCAATTGATAACTATAAAATTACCACCCAAATTTCAAATTTGTCTTTATAATCAATAGTAAATTGCTATATTCACTTTTGAATATTAATTATTAATATAAAATGATTTCGAAAGCAAATATCGATGAGTTGAACTGGAAAATACTCAAATGCCTGCAAGATAATGCTCGACAAAGTTTCGCAAATATTGGTCGAGAAGTGGGGCTAACACCCCCTGCAGTAGCGGAACGGGTAAAAAAGATGGAAGACCTAGGTATTATTGAAGGTTACAGAACGAAAGTCTCACATGTACTAACGGGTCACCAGCTCAAGGCGATAATAACCTTAAGGGCTTTTATGGGAAAATTGAAACCATTTCTAGAAATCGTAAAAACATTTAAAGAAGTGGTTAATTGCTATAGAATTACAGGAAATGAAAATATTGTAATGGAGGTAGTACTGCATGACCAATTTCATTTAGAGAAATTCATAGATAAGTTGATTCAGTACGGAGAAACCAGAACACATATTATACTCTCTAATGTGGTTTCAAATGCACCTATCAGCAAAAATTCACAAGGTTGAACTATTTAGAACATAATTCTAATTAGTAAATTTATTCAATGGATTGGAATAAAATAAATGAGTATGCCCAGATCGCCATCGATAAGGTAGTGTTCTATTTGCCGCGCATATTTCTTGCTCTTTTGATATTTTATATTGGTTTCAAAATAGTTCAAAAACTTGTAGAGTTAGTAAAGAAAGGCTTGGAGCGCACAGGCTTTTCCGAAACCTTGACACCTTTCTTGGCTTCAACGGTCGGCGTAATACTTAAGGGGGCCGTACTCTTCGCAATCGCAACCGTTTTAGGAGCAGACCTTACCGGGCTTTTTGCAATTCTTGCCGCAGCTGCTTTTGCCGTAGGTATGGCGTTACAGGGCAGCTTAGGTAATTTTGCTTCCGGAATTCTGATATTGACACTAAAACCATTTAAGGTGGGGGATTGGATAGATGTACAAGATCGATTTGGTCGAGTGGTTGAAATCGGTATTTTCAGTACCGATGTACTTACCCCTGGAAATAAAATTCTAATAATACCGAACTCAATGATAACCGATTCGGTGGTCACCAATTTTACCGAAAAAGGTATGATTAGGTTAGAGTTAGATGTTACCATGCCTTATGAGGAAAGCTTCCCGAAGGTTAGAGAAATCTTGTTCGAGGCATTGAGTGGGGTTGATAACATATTAGAAGATCCAAAACCGGAAGTTGGTATACTTAATTTTGATTCCCATAATGTGCAGTTAACAGTGCGGCCTTATGTGAAACCTGACAACTTTTGGGATGTTACTTTCGAAACTCACAAGGCTATAAAAAATGCTTTTAATAAATATGGGGTCGAAGTAGCATATTCCGAAGGTGTTGAAATTGGTAAAATAGGGGAGTAGTTTAAATTGGCTAGATTTTTGATGAATTAAATTATATGAAACAACTTTTTACCGTTCTCGCCTTAAGTATAGTGACGGCATGCGCTGCACAGCAGATTACTTTAAAAAAGGGTGTAATAATAGATTCTCTCTCTGTTAGAGATTCCGTAGCAGAAACGTTTTCACTTTATCTTCCCACTACTTTTGAGAATGGCCGCGCTTGGCCTGTTGTATTTGTCTTTGATTTAGAGGGTAAGGGTAAGCAGGCTATGAGTATGTTCAAGCAAGCTGCAGATGAGAAAGGTTATCTTTTAGCAAGCCCGAATCATATTTCAGATACGGTTGCTATGTCGAAAAACATTCTTGCGACGAGTAGAATGATCAATACGGTGGTTTCAATTTTACCAATTCATAAAGAGCGAATTTATGTAGGGGGCTTTTCTAGCGGAGGCCGATTTTCTACTTTAGTGCCAACTTTTATAAAGGGAATCAACGGTGTGGTCACTTTTGGCGCATCCATAGCCAATACAGAAGTGCTTTCAAGCAAAAGCCCATATCATTTTGTGGGAGTTATAGGTAATTCAGATCATAGATACCCCAATTTACTTGCGATAGAATCTACCTTGAATAGGTTAAAATTTCCAAATCAACTTTTGCTTTTTGATGGTAAGCATGAATGGCCACCAAAAAAATACTTCTCACAGGCCCTAGATATTTTTACAATGGCTTCGATGGCAAAGGGAGACATAGCTATTGATACCACCTTAATCAATACGAATTATCAAGAAGACCTAATTCAGGTCAACCAGTTTTATACCGATAAGCAACCTATACTGGCCAATAATCTATTAGATGAAATGCTTGAGGTTTACCGACCATTTAAGGATACCGATTCTGTTAAAGAAAATAGAAAAATTTTAAGGAAGAGTAGACTGTTCAAAAATCAGAAACGTATTCAAAATAATAATTTTTTGAAGGAGCAATTTGTTAGGGATGATTATTCATATTACCTAGAGGAAGACGTTCTTACCTATAACTACAATAATTTAGGATGGTGGAAATATCAAATTGACGAACTCGAAAAGTACAAGAAGAATACCGATCCCTTAATGCAACAGATGGGAAATCGTTTAGAGAGTTACATTCATGCTTTGATAATCGATAACATATATTTTGTTCGCGATCAAGAACCTATCGATTATGAGGCACTGAACTTTTTATATATGCTGAAGACCGTGATTTCTCCTAAAGATTATGCAGCATATCTAGAAGTTATATCTTTCAGTGCCAAGCTCGATGATTATGGGGCGGCACTGTTCTATCTTGAAGAGTTGCTGAAGCAAGGTTTCACTGATAGGGATGCATTGTACTCGTTAGAAAATACAGCTTTGCTTAGAATCATGCCCGAATACAATGAAATAATTGAGCAGTATCTAAAAGATGCCCGATACGATGTGGTGCCCGAGTAAACTTCACCTAAATTCCCGTTACGTTTTTTGCATTTCATTTTTTAAATAAGCTAGAAGTAGAATGCCCATTAAACATATTAGGGTAATGCCGTACCATGTAATTTCGAAGCCGAATTCAGCTATTGATTTCATTCCTGAATTATGGGCGAATACGTGCGAAATAGAAAAGGCTATTGTATAAAGAGCCATATATTCTCCTTGATTTCCGTTTTTGGCTCTATCCATTGCAAAAGCATTGGAGAACGGAAATGCAATCATCTCGCCTACTGTCATCAAGAGCATACCGATAACCAGAATCCCGGTCCAACTAAATATGTTCAGCACTAGAAAGCTCAATCCGACTAAAATCAACCCCACGAGAACGTGCGTTAATTTTGACCAAGGTTTATTTTCCATATACTTGATAAGCGGCATCTCTAGGGCAAATATGGTAAAGCCGTTCAGCGCCAAAAGCAAACCAATTTTGAGCTCGTTCAGTGCATGTATTTCTTTGTAAAATATGGGGATTGTCGAAAAGTATTGAACAAATGCGAAACTGAACAGAATCATACTTATTATAAAGATCAAATAATGAAAATCAGTATAAGCCGAACGAGATGATTTTACAATAATATCATCAGATACTTTAGCTCGCTTCGGATTTAAAATCAATAGCAATAATATACTGGCAATAATACAAGTGCCTCCGTCGGTCCAAAAAAGACCTTCGTATCCCACAGAGGCAATAAGAATGCCCCCAAGTGCGGGCCCAGCACTAAAACCTAGATTTATGGCCAAACGAAGCAAGCTAACCGATCTCGTTTTATTTTCTGGCTTACTATATGCGCTGAGTGCAACAAAAGCGGCCGGTCTAAAAGCATCGGCTGCGACCATAAGAATAAAGATGCCGGAACATATGGACCAAAAGTCGTGTAGAAATTGAATACCTATAAATAAAACGCCGGTCAAAAATAGGCTGATAAGCATAACCTTATAGTAGCCGAAGATATCGGTAAGTTTACCGCCCAACCAAGCCCCCGCCAAAGAGCCGAGACCAAAACAGGTCATGATGCTGCCTACATTTTCTAGCGTAAAGCCTAGGTTTTGGGTCAGATAAAGTGATAGAAAAGGTATTACCATTGTACCCGCTCTATTTATTAAGGTGATGAGCGCTAGCCACCAGACTTCTTTTGATAGTCCGCTAAAAGATGCCAAATAATTCAGGTAAAGTTTTTTCATGCTCTAGAGGTTGGGTAAATAAAAAAAGCCCGGCGATTAGGCCAGGCTTTGTCTATATTAAAATGCTTTAAGATTTAAAAATAGCTACGCCTGACCCTGTTCTGGGTATAGGTTTTGACATTAGTATTAATCGAAAGCATTGACATATCTCGTCGTTCTATGAAATCAAATCTAAACAAAAATGCGATATGTTGTATTTTTGATATTTAACTAATAAGTTTTTATGAAGAAATTGATTTTTATAGCGTTGCTGTTGGTTCTAGCTTGTAAACCGGAAAAGAAATATCACGATGTCGCTCAAGAAAAGGTGGTTCAGCCCAGTTCTGATGCCCTAAAAGATATTTTAGATTTTCAGAAAGAGTTGAACAAAGAGTTTAAAGATCCTGAAACTTCACCTTTACCAGACCGATATCGAAAAAATTTTGAGACGCTTGATTTCTTTCCGCCCGATACATCGTACGTAATCAACGCAAAATTTGTGCGTACACCTGAGGCGCTTCCTTTTTTGATGCCGACAACTACCGATAGAAAGTCGAAAGAGGTAGTCTATGGTATTGCTTATTTTACATTAAATGGAGAGGAAAGACAGCTTGAAATCTACCAAAATGAAGAGTTGATGCAGCAAGAAAAATATAGAGATTATCTTTTTTTGCCTTTCACCGATGACACCAATGGAGAAAGTACCTATACGGGTGGTAGGTACATTGACCTGACCATACCTGTTGGAGATTCGATTACAATAGATTTTAACACCGCATACAACCCATACTGCGCCTATAATAAAAAATTTTCATGCCCTATAGTGCCCAGCGTCAATACGCTAAATACCCAAGTGATTGCAGGTGTCAAGGCATTCGAGCCTAATTAAATGTAAAAGCCCTATCCGTCACAGATAGGGCTTGAATACAACTTAAAACTATAAACACTCAATCAATAAAATCGTTTAGAACGAATAGATAGCTGCCAATACAAAAGAGGTAAGGCCACCCATTGGCATTCCGTCAGAATCTATAAATACTTCTTCTGAAGCGCTATCCAATCTTAATTCTGGTTTGATAATCAAATCTCCTATAGTGGCGCTACCTGTTAGGGTTACGGCAAATACACTAGCATCACCATCGGCATCACTACCACCAACTGCACCGAAGAAATCTGTCTCAGCAAAATACTCACCTCTAAGTCCGATACTGAAATTGTCAGAAGTGGCTAACTGAGGATAAACGGCCACACCGGCAAAACTACCAACACCATCTTCTTCATCACCATCAAAATAAGCAGCGTTCAAACCAAGAAAGAAAGTATCAGAAAGGTCAAAACCACCAGTGAAATCTACTTCGTAAGAACCGTTGTCTATCAAAAGGTTCAAGTACTGTCCGCTATAGCCCAATTGAGCACCCCAGGCATACTGACCGGTTGGGTTGAACTCAGTTAAGTCAGTTGGGTTCATTACAGCCAACATTAAACTGAAGTCATCAGATAGTGCAAAGTCAGCTTTTAAACCAGTGTGGCTGAATGGCCCGTAAGAGAAAAGGTAAGATGTGCTGTAGTTGAAATTTGCTACAGGAGAAATTACCTCATAACCTAAGAAAGTATTAAAGTTACCAAAGGTTAATGTAACGGCGTCAGATACATTCCAATACGCATATAATTGGTTTACGATGTTTCCGGTAGCGGAATACATTGGAGAAGCAAAAATGGCATCTGTACCTCTTGGTCCGAAAACTAGATCAGCAACGAAACCAACTTTTTCTCCTTCATAGGCTCCAATAACGTTAGCCATGCCTAGCGCAAAACCTGGAAGGTTGGCAAAGGAAGAGCCGGGTGCTGTTACTGGTAAACCAGTTCCATCGTCAAAACTGTTGTCACCATTCAAATTTGCTCTATAATAGGCATCAATAGAACCGCTAAAAGAAAACTTAGAACCTTCTTCTTCATCTTCTTGGGCAAATATTGCAGCTGAAGAGAAAAGTAAAGTCAATAAGAAAATATTTTTTAAGTACTTTGTATTTATAATCGCTTTCATTTGAAATTTTTTAATTGTTAGTTTCCCGGTAGGGAGATTTAAGTGAGAGACCCGATTTTGAATATTTAAGGTCTTTTGGTTAAAAGGGTTATTAAACGGAGCGTTCTGCCAAACGCTCCGTTTTTATATAATTTGAGTTAGTCGGTATTCCCTTTGTTAATCATTGATAAAATCAGGGTATGCATCCATACCATGCTCGTGAATATCGAGACCTTCAATCTCTTCTTCTTTTGTAACTCTTAAGCCCATGATAGCTTTCAATGCGCCAAGAATAATAAATGAACACACGACGCAGAATGCACCTACGATTAAGACACCGTACAATTGTGTCATAAACTGACCAGCGCCAGCTTTATCGCCGAAGAGACCTACGGCAAGAGTTCCCCAGATACCACAGATCAAGTGAACTGTAACGGCACCTACTGGATCGTCAAGCTTTAATTTATCTATTAGAGCTACACCAAGTACGATAATCAAACCTGCCAAGAAGCCGATAACGACCGCTTCGTTCGGTGACATTAAATCTGCACCGGCTGTAATACCTACCAAGCCACCTAGAATACCGTTTAAGAACATGGTAAGGTCAAGGTTTTTGTACATGATGGTCGAAAGAAGAAATGCGCCTACACCACCTGCTGCTGCTGCCAAACTGGTAGTTACCAAAACTAAAGAAGTTAATTCCGGGTCGGCTGAAAGAACTGATCCGCCGTTAAAGCCGAACCAACCTAACCATAGAATCAAAACACCTGCGGTTGCCATTGGTATGCTATGTCCTGGAATTGCTTTTGGTTTTCCGCTTTCATCGAATTTTCCAATTCTAGAACCTAATAAGTAAACGGCAACCAATGCGGCCCATCCTCCAACGGAGTGAACTAAGGTTGAACCTGCGAAATCGTAGAATCCCCAAGAATCCAAGAATCCACCACCCCATTTCCAAGCACCTACTATAGGGTAGACAAGGCCAACGTAAACTACGGTGAAAATCATGAAAGCACCGATCTTGATTCGTTCTGCAACGGCACCTGAAACAATTGTTGCGGCAGTTGCGGCAAACATTCCTTGAAACAAGAAGTCTGTCCACCAAGTGTAACCGCCATCTGCGTAATCAGGGGTCATACCGCCTTCTGGGGCTGCGATTCCAAATCCTGCAAATCCAAAAATTCCCGAAGAACCTTCTTCGAAGCCTGGGTACATCATATTAAAACCCCATGCGTAGTATAAAAGAAGACCTACGGTGATTATAAATATGTTTTTAAAAAGAATGTTGATTGTATTTTTTTGTCTGGTCAAGCCAATTTCCAAAAAGGCGAAACCGGTATGCATGAAGAATACCAAAGCTGTAGCCAACATCATCCATACGTTGTTTGCTGTAAATAATCCTGCGTCCATTTCTTAAAATTTTAGTTGTTGGTGGTTTAGTTGATTCCGGCCTGACCTGATTCTTTTGTTCTGATACGATACGCCTCAACTATTTCTGAGACGAAAACCTTACCATCACCTACATTACCGGTGTAGGCGGTCTCTAAAATGGTACTGACCGTTTTTTCTACGAATTCATCCGATACTACGATTGAAAGGTATCTGCGTTGAATATCGCTGGTACTATAAGAAATGCCGCGATAGACATGACCTTGTTTTTCATTTCCAACTCCTGTTACATCCCAGTAACTAAAGAAGTTGACCTCGATATCATGAAGTGCTTTTTTGACTTCATCAAACTTGGATTTTCTGATAATTGCCTCGATTTGTTTCATAATTTAATTATTGAATTCGAGTCAAATATATGTTAAAAAATTTAACACCCTAAAATTTAAGGGGTCTTTGATAGTATTTTTATATTTATTATAATTATACCCCCTTAAATTTTGGGGGTGTGCAATTTGAAGTGATATATTATGGATTATTGATTTTCAGAATTCAATAAAAACCACCGAAAATTGAAAATAAGGGGGGTGTAAACCTATAACTTTGATAAAAGCTAAGGATTAAGGTATTTTTCTTGAAGTTTTGTTAAATTATTTAAAGATGTTAAGCTATTGTTATAGTTATAACAATTTGGCAAGCCACAATCCCAGAGCTATCGCTGCAATGCCAGCGGCGATACTGCTGATGGTGTAGATAAAGAAATAAAATAGGTCTCCAGAGGTAAGAAGTGAATGTTTTTCAAAAGCAAAGGTGGAGAATGTGGTAAACCCACCGCAGAAACCAGTGGCCAACAACAGTGTTTGATTTTCAGATAAATAATTGCCCTTGCTTGACAAACCCAGAATTAGACCTATCAATAAACAACCTATAATGTTGGCCAAAAAGGTACCAAAGAAAAAGTGAGTAGAGTAATTATTAAGGTTTTTTGATATTAAGAACCTTAATAGACTTCCGATACCCCCACCAAAAAAAACAAGTAGAAATTGTTTCATTGACGCAAAATACACAATGAAGCAATTATAGAGTGCTCTTTAATTAATAAATTTTAATAGGAGACTATTACTTTTATTTCTGTAAATCAAAAAATCTTAACCCATTACGGGTCAACAGCAATAGGATTGGATGAATTATACTGCCTTTTTAAGTTTCGAAGAATTCGATTGTAAAGGATAAATTTTTGAAGATTCAGAGTTCGCTAGGTCTTCTTGGTCTTTCTTGCCTCCGTTCGATACCCCACTTAAACTGAAAACCATGAAGATGGCATTCGCTCCGATCAAGACTAATAATATGGTAAAAAATGTCATCATTTGTTTGCCCCTTTCATAAACAACGTAAAATTGTTCTATTTGTTATGTTATACGGTAGAATATAATTTTTAGACTACTACAAGAATAACTTTTAGGAGTACATGTGAGAAGTTGTTAATTTCTCAAGGAATATTTAAGAAAAACTAAAACACCTATAAAAATTATGAATGACAAGGCAACCCAAATAACACCTCGGTAATTCTTTTCATGAAGTTTTTTGTCTTTCTTATAGGAGAAATAGATAACGATAACGAAAGCTATAAAAAAAAGTACGGCAAAAATGATTTGTCCCGTCGTGAACATATTGAGTATTTTAGGCGAATTTAAGCTTTAGATTATATTTTTAATGCAATTATTGTAGAATAAAACTTCTGTAAAATGAAAAGTAAAATTAGTGCAGTCGAACTATTTCACAAATCTTTTGGTCTAGGTGTTTCCGATAGTGTTCAGGCTGATTTAGGGGCTGCAAAAAATATGCTCCGTTTTAATTTGATGGATGAGGAGAATAAAGAATATCTAGAGGCAGCGAACAACAATGACCTTGTTGAAGTGGCCGATGCCCTTGGTGATATGCTTTATATATTGTGCGGTACCATTTTAGAACACGGTATGCAGTACAAGATAGAAGAGGTTTTCGATGAAATTCAACGAAGTAATATGAGCAAGCTCGGAGCCGATGGAAAACCGATCTATCGCGAAGATGGTAAAGTTTTAAAAGGACCTAACTATTTCAAACCCGATATATTAAAGATATTGGAGCGGTCTTAATTGGGTTGTTACTTTCCAAGTGAAGAGGTTTGAATTAAAAAATGCCGACCAGGTAATGGTCGGCATTTTTGATAGATGTATTTAAGAGTGCGATTAGAGACTATGTCTCCACCCGAACGGATCTTCGGCTCTATTGTACTGAATATCCGTAATTCGTTTTTTGAGACGGGTCGCATAGCTTTCTTCTAACTCGGGTAAATCATAATCGACGTCTCTGTGGCCAAAAGTAGAAATAGGTGAAATTACAGCAGCTGTGCCTGCACCGAACATTTCTTTGAGGCGGCCGTTTTTGGCGGCTTCCACTACTTCATTCACTGTTATTTTTCGAACTTCGGTTTTAATACCTTCGTCTTCGGCGATCTGAAGAATACTCTTTCGGGTAATGCCATCAAGAATTCGGTCACTTGTCGGACCGGTAATCAATGTGTCATCAATTCGAATAAATATATTCATGGCCCCCGCTTCCTCAATATATTCGTGACTGTTATCATCCGTCCATATCACTTGGCTGTACCCTTTTTTGGCGGCCAATTGTGTAGGGTAGAACTGCCCTGCATAGTTGCCTCCTGCTTTAGCATACCCGACACCGCCATTTGCAGATCGTGAATATTTTTCTTCAATCAATACCTTCACTTTTCCAGAGAAATAAGAACCTGACGGGGCCAGACAGATAATGAATTTATATTCATCTGCCGGTGAAGCATGAAAACCCTTGCCTGAAGCAAAAATAAACGGACGAATATATAAAGAACTACCATCATTTTGAGGAATCCAAGCTTCTTCAAGATCGACCAAGGCCTTTAAGCCTTCCATAAAATATTCTTCCGGAATTTCTGGAATAGCCATTCTGTTAGCGGAAATGTTCAGACGTTTGTGATTGTCATAAGGTCTGAAAAACCAAATTTTGCTGTCCGTATCCTTGTACGCCTTCATTCCTTCAAAAATGGATTGACCGTAGTGGAAAATTTTCGCAGATGGTTCTAAGCTAATGGGTTGATACGGTATTATTTTTGGTGTTTCCCATGCTCCGTTTCTATAATCGCACACCAGCATATGATCAGTGAACACGCTACCAAACGCCAAATTGTCAAAATCAACTTGATCTATTTTTGATGTTCTAACCTTTTCAATGCTTATTTTTTGCGTGATCGTATTCATAGTTTCTGATTTAAAGGATTAAAAATACCATTTTATCACCACCTGTTCTTCATTTTTCATTCAAAAATGACCAGTTTTGCATATCAACAGTAATTTTTATCGGATATGAAACGATTTAACATTTTACTTGTGTTTTTGGTGTTGTTTTTCGCTTGTCAAGAGAAGAAAAAACAGGTCATTGAACAGAACGGAAAGCATGTTGTGGAGAATTTCCAGAGTTTTGGCGAAAAGTTTGATTCTTCAAATTTTAAGTCTACTCAAAAGATGTCTGACAGATATCGTGAAATGAAGGTGGCAGACACTGTTCAAACAAAATTTAAAGCTAAGGTAGTAGATGTCTGCAAGGCAAAAGGTTGTTGGATGAAACTTCAACTTGATGATGGAAAGGAGACCATGGTGCGATTTAAAGATTATGGTTTTTTCGTACCAAAAGATATAACGGGCAAAGAAGTAATTGTTGGCGGGCTCGCGTTTGTTGAAGAGATGAGCATTGACGACCAAAGACATTATGCGTCAGATGCGGGCAAATCAAAAGAAGAGATTGAAGAAATAAACAGGCCACTGACCACTTTTGGGTTTGAGGCAAAAGGTGTTTTATTGTTAGACTAACCACTTTTCAAGCTATAATTGAAACGAAAAATTATTACTACGGGTGATGGTTCTAAAACCATACAAATATCAGATTGGGATGAACAATACCATTCTAAACACGGTGCTATACAAGAAGCTTATCACGTATTTATTAAAATGGGTCTTTCTTTATTTTCTGATCGTGAACTTTCAATATTGGAAATCGGTTTCGGTACAGGTTTAAATGCTTTCATTACTTTTTTAGAGGCTGAAAAAGGAAATTTGGTAGTAAACTATAATGGAGTTGAGAAATTCCCCGTTTCTGTAGAGGAAGTACATCAGCTCAATTATATTTCTGAACTAAAGGCGGAAGAATTTTCGAATGCTTTTTCAAGGATGCACGACTCATCTTGGGATCGAGAGCATTTAATTTCAGAAAACTTTCGATTGACCAAGCGACAGCTTGATTTCAACGAAATCGACGGTGAAGAAAGGTTTGACCTGATATACTTCGATGCTTTTGGTGCAAGGGTTCAACCTGAACTTTGGACGGAAGATATTTTCTCAAGAATGTATGGGGTGTTGAAATTGGGAGGGGTACTCGTTACCTACTCGGCGAAAGGTAGTGTTCGAAGGGCGATGCAAGCCGTAGGTTTTGAGGTGGAGAGATTACCGGGGCCGCCAGGAAAACGTGAGATGTTGAGGGCTATGAAGCACTGATTTTTCAATATAAAAAGTTAATTTAAAGGTAGTTATGTCTTAAATTTAACAATGCCTTGGCGGTTTGTGTTAAATCGAAATTAAAAGCACATTGCTTAACACCACAATGCGCTATATTTGATACATGAGAATACTGATTACAGGTGCTACAGGGCTTGTGGGAAGAGAAATTGTGAAGCAGTGCCATGCTCGTGACATTTCAATAAATTATTTAACTACAAGTGAAGATAAGATTGCTTCAAAAGATGATTACAAAGGCTTTTATTGGAACCCAAGTTCTAATAAAATAGATTTGAATTGTTTTGAGGGGGTCTCTGCAATTATCAATCTTGCAGGGGCTTCGATTTCACAACGGTGGACACCAAAAAATAAAAAGAAAATACTTGCGAGTAGAATCGATTCGCTTAGAACTTTGCACAGGGGTTTAAAAGAATTTGGCGCAGATAATATAACTTCTTTTGTTTCAGCCTCTGCAATTGGTATTTACCCAGATTCTTTAACGAATTATTATACTGAGGAGAACCAAGAGGTAGATGATAGTTTTTTGGGTAAAGTGGCAGGAACTTGGGAACGTGAAATCGATAAGTTTTTATACTTTCCTTTCAATGTAGCTAAAATTCGTATAGGCCTGGTATTATCTGCAGACGGAGGCGCCTTGCCTGAAATGGCCAAACCGATTAAAAATTATGTAGGTGCCGCCTTCGGTAGTGGCAATCAATGGCAGTCTTGGATCCACGTATCAGATCTTGCCCGAATGTTCATCTTTTCAATTGAGAATCAATTGGTAGGGGTCTTCAATGGGGTTGCACCCAATCCGGTAAACAATAATAAATTGGTCAAAGAAATTGCCAGTGCACTAAAGAGACCGTTGTTTTTACCCAATATACCGCATTTTGCAATGAAATTGATTTTGGGTCAAATGTCGTATTTATTATTCGCTAGTCAACGGGTAAGTAGTAAGAAGATAGAAGAAGAGGGTTTTCAGTTTAACTACACAAATGTCTGTATGGCTTTAAGGCAAATTTATCAACATGCTTCGCAAGAGAAAACTTCGAAGGTTTCGTACAGTAAAGAATACAGTTCCTAATAAAATTCATTTAAAACTTAAATCCGCCAATTGGCGGATTTTTTTATATGGTAAATTGGCTTACTTCCCTTAAGTTACACCATTCCAAAACTCATAACTTTTAATGACATTTTGACATTTTTAAAGAATTGGCAGTACTTTTGCCCATTCTTACAGTTGAAAATAAAATTGAAGCATTTATGAGCGATAAAGATATAAACGAAGACTTAGAAGATGTCTTGGATGAAGTTACGGGTGAAGCCGAAGCTGCTGAAAATGAAGTTGCCGAACAAGAAGAACTTAGCGTAGAAGATGGGTTAAGGGAAGATTTGGCAAAAGAAAAAGACAAGTTCTTACGCTTGTTCGCAGAGTTCGAAAATTTCAAGAAAAGAACTTCAAAAGAGCGAATGGAAATGTTCAAGACCGCCGGGCAAGAGATTATGGTCTCAATGCTTCCGGTGATGGACGATTTTGACCGTGCATTAAAAGAACTTGCAAAATCTGACGATAAAGAGATGTTCAAGGGGATAGAGCTGATAAGGGTCAAATTCCGTGAGACGTTGAAATCAAAAGGTTTGGAAGAGGTAAAAGTAGAGCAAGGCGATACTTTCGATGCCGAAGTACACGATGCAATTACCCAAATACCTGCTCCCAACAAAAAGATGAAAGGAAAAATCATTGATGTTGTCGAGAAAGGTTTCAAATTGGGCGAAAGAATAATCCGCCATCCGAAAGTGGTCGTTGGTAACTAAAAAACAGGAATGAAGGAAGATTATTACGAAATATTAGGTGTTGGTAAAAGTGCCAGTGCAGCCGAGATAAAAAAAGCATATCGTAAAATGGCCTTGAAGTACCACCCAGATAAAAACCCGGGTGACTCAAAGGCAGAAGATATGTTCAAAAAAGCCGCGGAAGCTTATGAGGTTTTAAGCAATGCGGACAAAAAGGCACGTTATGATCAATTTGGTCATGCGGCTTTCGATGGCTCCGGTGGCTTCGGCGGTGGCGGCGGTATGAATATGGATGATATCTTCAGCCAGTTCGGTGATATATTTGGTGGTGCGTTTGGTGGCAGTGGAGGTTTCAGTGGTTTTGGTGGTTTTGGTGGTGGTCAGAGAAGGGCCAAAGGCAGTAACCTTCGAATTCGAGTGAAACTAACGCTTGAAGAAGTGGCCAATGGTGTAGAGAAAAAGGTTAAGGTTCGAAGAAAACTTCAGGCCGATGGTGTTACCTACAACACCTGTTCAACCTGTGGTGGTAGCGGTCAAGTAACCAAAATCACGAATACGATTTTAGGGCGCATGCAGACAGCGGCAACTTGCTCTGCTTGTGGCGGTAGCGGTCAAGTTATCAATAAGAAGCCGAGCGATGCCGACGCCCAAGGTCTTAAGGTGGTTGAGGAGACTGTTTCTATCAAAATTCCCGCAGGTGTTGAAGAAGGTATGCAGTTAAAGGTACCGGGCAAAGGTAACGATGCACCAGGTAACGGTATTGCAGGGGATCTGTTGGTAGCTATTGAAACCGAAGACCATAGTACACTAAAACGTGAGGGAGATAATCTTCATTACGACTTGTACATCAGTATTTCTGAAGCGGTATTAGGTACTTCAAAAGAAATTGATGCAGTTGGAGGTAAAGTGAGGATTAAGCTCGAATCAGGAATTCAATCAGGTAAAATACTTCGGTTGAGAGGTAAGGGTATTTCGAGCATCAACGGTTATGGAAGTGGAGACCTATTGGTACACGTTAATGTTTGGACACCGAAAGAACTCAATAAAGAACAAAAAGAGTTCTTTGAGCGAATGCAGGGCAATGAAAATTTTGAGCCAAAACCCGAGAAATCTGATAAATCTTTCTTCGAAAAAGTGAAGGATATGTTCTCATAATATAAAAACTTTGGGATTTAAATAAAAAACGTATATTTGATTTAATATCGGGAAACCGATATAAATTTTCTTTTTCATAGCAATTTTTTTCCCATCCTTAATCTGATTAAGGGTGGGTTTTGTTTTTTATGTTATTTCCATACTTTAAACTTGCAAGCATAAAATGAGCTAACGTATGCAACGATAACTGACAAC
This sequence comes from Flavobacteriaceae bacterium MAR_2009_75, assembly GCA_002813285.1. NCBI lineage: Bacteria > Pseudomonadati > Bacteroidota > Flavobacteriia > Flavobacteriales > Flavobacteriaceae > Flavobacteriaceae bacterium MAR_2009_75. The sequence continues at coordinate 872,494 of PHTZ01000001.1, read as the reverse complement.
TCTTTTCTATATCTTTGACAAAATTGCTTACATGAACAATATTTTGGTAACTAAGGAAGTCACCAAAAGGTATGGTGATCATACGGCCTTGAATAAAGTTTCCTTAGAAATACCTAAAAACAGTATTTATGGCTTGTTAGGACCGAATGGAGCGGGCAAAACGACATTGATTCGAATTATCAACCAAATCACTTACCCCGATCAAGGTGAAGTTTTCTTTGATGGCCAACCGCTGAAATCATCCCATATAGCGCAAATTGGATATCTGCCAGAGGAAAGAGGGTTGTACAAAAGCATGAAGGTAGGAGAGCAGGCCTTATATTTGGCACAGCTAAAAGGACTCGAAAAATCGGAAGCAAAAAAACGTTTAAAGTACTGGTTTGAACGACTGGAAATTGGTGATTGGTGGAATAAAAAAATCCAAGAGCTCTCCAAGGGCATGGCTCAGAAAATTCAATTTATCGTGACCATTTTACACGAACCCAAGCTCTTGATTTTTGACGAACCCTTTAGTGGTTTCGATCCCATCAATGCAAATATTATAAAAGACGAAATTTTAAATTTAAAGGATCAGGGTACCTCTATTATTTTCTCTACCCATCGAATGGAATCGGTCGAAGAACTCTGCGAATACATAGCTCTAATTCATCGCTCAGAAAAAGTGTTAGATGGTAAACTTTCTGAAATTAAAAAGGCCTATAAAAATAACATTTTCAATGTAGGTTTGGTTACTGAAAACGGCGATATGATACTAAAAGAACTGGCCGATAAGTTCGATATTAGTTCTTCGAAATTCGATGCAGAAGAAAATCAACTAAACTTTACTTTGCAATTGCCCAACAATGATTCAAGTGGTGTCTTGGCCTATCTTTCTACAAAAGCAAATGTCAATCACTTCGTAGAGACTATTCCTTCTACAAGCGAAATTTTTATTCGTACCGTTCAAAACAAAGGCTTTCATGAATAAGTTATTACTCATAATCAAGCGTGAATATCTGGCGAAAGTTCGAAATAAGTCATTTGTAATCATGACCTTTTTAAGCCCTGTTCTAATGGTGGGTATGGTGGTGCTTATTGCTTATTTGGCTAAGATAAATGACAATGAACAACGTGTAATAGGTATTCTGAACGAGAGCGATTATTTTTCTAATGAATTTGTGATAACCGAGAACACTTCATTCATTAATTTCAGAGATTTAACTTTAGAGACAGCCAAAGACTCAGCGGCACAGTTGGGCTTTTATGGCCTGTTATATATACCTGATGAGATTAGCCTAGAAAAAGTTTGCCAACGCTCATTTTTATATACCAAAGATGCACCCAGTACAACAGTAACCGATAAAATTGAAGGGGTATTTCAGCAACGTTTGCGACAGCAGCGCTTACTTGATTTAGGGCTATCATCTTCAGATTTTGAAACTGTTGATACCGATTTTGATATAAACACCGCCACTTTTCAGGGCGAGACCAATATTAAGGGCATCACCGAAATAAAGGCGTTCATCGGGGGCGGATTCGGTTATTTGATCATGATGTTCATAATCATTTATGGTGGTTTTGTTATGCGTAGTGTAATCGAAGAAAAAACCAGTAGAATTATTGAAGTGATTATATCTTCGGTAAAACCTTTTCAGTTGATGTTGGGCAAGATTATCGGTACCTCTTTGGCAGGCATAACCCAATTTGCCATTTGGTTGGTGTCGGCATCAATACTTCTGTTCGTTGTTTTTGCTTTTTTTGACATAGACCCTTCGGCTTTAAGTGCTGGAAACCAAATACAATCTGAGATGGGTTCTAATATGACACCGACCGTGCCTACTGTGGATCAGACTATGCAAGTTTATGCTCAAGAATTGTTCAATATTCCTTGGGTGATGCTAATTACATTTTTTTTGATTTATTTTCTACTGGGCTATTTAATCTATAGCTCGATTTATGCCGCAATAGGCGCAGCGGTAGATAATGAAACAGATACCCAGCAGTTTATTTTTCCTATTATTATGCCCCTGATGTTGGCCATATATGTCGGGTTCTTTTCTGTTTTTAGTAATCCTCACGGGCCCATAGCTGTAGGTTTTTCATTGTTTCCTTTGACGTCTCCGATTGTTATGATGATGAGGTTGCCCGGTGGTATAGGTGAAGGCGGGGTGCCCCTTTGGGAACTGGTTACATCGATACTGTTATTATTCGGTACCTTTATAGGTATTGTTTGGCTGGCAGCCAAAATTTATAGGGTAGGTATATTAATGTATGGTAAAAAACCTACTTATAAAGAATTGTTCAAGTGGTTAAAATACTGAAGATGTTGTTTCAAGAAGAATCAAATAAGGTTGTTGAAATAATTGAAAAAGATATTTGGGGAAGCTTAAAAGATTTCCTTCAATTAGGTATTTCGTACGGTCAGGGCGAGCAACGTATTCAAATTACAATTGGCCTGTTGATAATATTGACATTAGCTCTACTAAGCACAACATTTGTATTGCGCTGGCTGCGGGGGCTTTTTACCCGCCGAATGGAAAATGATGATAGGCTAAAGTTCATCAGTGTTTTTAAGTTTATTCGATATGTGGTTTATCTCATTGTCATTTTATTGACCATGAGTGCGGCCGGTATAGATATAACTTTGTTGCTAACCGCGTCAGCGGCTTTGTTCGTTGGTTTGGGTCTTGCCCTACAAGAACTTTTTCAAGATATTATTGGTGGAATTTTAATCATAGTCGATAAGTCACTTCATGTCGGTGATATTATCGATGTTGATGGAAAGGTGGGAAAGGTTTTTGAAATTAAACTTAGAACGACAAGGGCCATAACCCGAGATGATAAGATAATCATCATTCCCAATCATCATTTTATCAGTAATATTATATATAATTACACCCAAAACCATAAAAGTACCAGAGAAAAAATAATAGTGGGTGTGGCCTATGGAAGCGATGTACAACTCGTAACTAAAATTCTTGAAGAAATTTCCATTGACCATCAAGGGGTTTTGAAAAATCCGAAGCCTTTTGTGATGTTTGATGATTTTGGAGACTCTGCATTGATGTTTTCACTGAACTTTTATATTGCCGATAGTTTTAGTGACCCTAGAATTAAAAGTGAAATGCGTTATAAGATCGATGAGAAATTTAGGGAGAATAATATTACGATTCCTTTTCCTCAACGAGATGTCCACCTCTTTCAACATTCACCCTTTCAGCACAGTTCTGTAGTTAATTCCGAAAATTCGAATGAAAAATAGGTTTAAGACGATTTTCGTCTTTATGGGTACTATTCTTTTGGTTGTAAACCTAGGTATAGCGCAAACCCCTGATGTGCTTAGGACTGAGTACATGCTAATGCCCAGAAATAAATCTGATGCGCAATTGTCAAGGTTGAAGTTATTGGTTAATTTTCCGATCACAGTAGGTGATTCGAACAACCTGGTGTTCGGTAGCGAATATAATCGGTTGGCATATGACCTACAAAAAGAGCTTCCCTTTAGTAATGCGGGTTTGAAGCAATTTCACATTCTCGATGTGAATATGGCTTTTGTGTATAAGTTTGCGCCTTCTTGGCGCTTTATTGGTGTGGTTACCCCGAGATTGGCCTCTACGCTGACAGCTCCTTTAGAAAATGGTGATTTCTCTGTCAATGCCACGGTCGGTTTTCTCAAAGAGAAAAAAAATATTGATAAACCAATGCTGTTGGTCTTGGGCATTGCCTATAATTCGACGGTGGCCTTGCGTATACCTTTACCGATAATTTATTATGAAGAACGGTTTAGGCCAAACTGGAGTTTTGTTGTGGGTATTCCGAAAACGGGTTTAAAATACCATTTCAAAGAAAGACATCAGTTTCAAAGCGAATTCATATTTGATGGTTATTACGTAAACCTGCAAAGTAATATAGTGCTGCCCAATACTGTTTCTGCATCATCGGTATCATCTTCTGCAGCTTTGGTTACTTTGGGCTACCAGTATAAACTGGCTAAAAGCACTTTTTTATATGCTTATATGGGCCATACCGTTTTTCAAGACGGAGTGTTGAGGGATAACGAAAGAAATGATATTTTTACATTGAACGATGACCCTAGCTTCTATTTTAGAACGGGTTTCAGAATTGGCTTGTAATTTTAATGATGAAAATAATTTTCACCTTAAAAACAGAAGCCAAAAAACGTTAAAACTTTCCTCATATTAGTTTGTACTTGTATCTTACCATGAGGTTTATCAATAATATCTGAAAAAGAAAATATATGTCTAAAATATTGGTTGTTGAAGATGAAGCAGCTATACGAAGGGTCTTGGTTAAAATTCTTTCCGAAGAAAATAATACATATCAATTAGAGGAAGCTGAAGATGGAATAAAAGGTCTAGAGGCAATCAAGAACAACGATTATGATTTGGTTCTTTGTGATATAAAAATGCCTAAAATGGATGGCGTAGAGGTGCTTGAAGCCGCTAAAAAAGTAAAACCTGAAATACCTTTTATAATGATTTCTGGGCATGGAGATTTAGAAACCGCTGTAAACACCATGAGAATAGGTGCCTTCGATTACATATCAAAACCGCCAGATTTAAATCGCTTATTAACAACAGTTAGAAATGCGCTAGACAGAAAAGAACTTGTTGTAGAAAATAAGATTTTAAAGAAAAAGGTTGGTAAGAATTATGAAATGATCGGTGATAGTGATGAGATAAAGGCTATCAAAGATATGATAGAAAAAGTGGCGCCGACCGAGGCCCGAGTTTTGATTACCGGATCCAACGGCACGGGTAAGGAATTGGTTGCTCATTGGGTTCATCAAAAAAGCCAAAGGAGTGCCGCTCCGTTCATTGAGGTCAATTGTGCGGCCATACCATCAGAACTTATCGAAAGTGAGCTCTTCGGTCATGTTAAAGGGGCATTTACATCTGCGGTACGCGACCGGGCGGGTAAGTTCGAGGCGGCCAACAAGGGCACCATATTTTTAGATGAAATTGGTGATATGAGCCTCTCGGCACAAGCTAAAGTCTTACGTGCTTTACAAGAGAATAAAATTTCTCGGGTAGGTACCGATAAAGATATCAAAGTTGACGTAAGGGTTGTTGCGGCGACCAATAAGGATCTAAAAAAGGAAATTGAAGAAAATAGGTTTCGTGAAGACCTTTACCACCGGCTTGCGGTGATACTTATTAAAGTTCCAGCACTTAATGATAGGCGTGATGATATTCCGTTATTAATTAATCATTTCACCAAAAAAATAACAGCAGAACAGGGGGTAGGTACCAAGACATTCTCCGATAGGGCTATCGAGCTATTGAAAGGCTATGACTGGACGGGTAATATTCGAGAGTTGCGAAATGTGGTGGAACGATTGATTATTCTCGGGGGCAAAGAGGTGACCGAAGAAGATGTTAAGCTTTTTGCCAGTAAGTAAAGCCTATTTGCCGCACTCACCAAGTTTTTCAATGGCCTCTGCGGTTATTTCCTTGGTTTTCAGATTGTAATATTTCTTGCCTTCCGATAAATTTGATTTTAAAAGTTGTTGTTCGCAATGTTCAAATATACGGTCGGCATAGGCACGTGCCTCCCGACAATTTACTGTCGAAATCATTTTATCAAGTGATGCTCGATAAGATATTAGGGAAGAGTCAACTTTTTGCTTTAACAATTCTTCTGTAGGTGGGGTGTAACTGCCGTGCTCATTTTCGTTAGTAAGATTGACGGTATTGAGGGCTAGCACATCGTTTCCGTAAGAGCTCTTGTGGGTATTATGTTCTTTTAAAGAGGTTAAAGTATCAGAGGTTTCTTTTAGTGCTTTGTTCAGAAAAATAGCAGTGCTTGCCAAAGTTGAAGTTTTGGTAGCCATTTTTAAATGTTCTGAACTTAGGGTAATGTTGTCTATGGCATATTCACAACCACAGTTATCAAGCTCATCTTTTGATTTTTCTATGGCGTTAATTGCTTTATAGGTGTGAAAACGAGTTAATTGCAAATCGGTCATAGCTACAGCTTTCTCGATTTCAGATTTAACATAACTCACATTTGAGCTAGCATATTCACACGATTGATTAGGTTTAAATGAAGAAAATAATCCTAATAAAATAAGCGGTAAAAATAAGGTTTGCAGTTGCTTCATAGCAAGATGTTCGATTGTAAAATTTGGGATGTTTTTACCGTGTAAAGTTAGGCAGGTCAGCACTTTACTGCCTATTTTTTTCGATGGAACACACAGGCGTCGCCATTTTTTGGATAAGATGGTGACTTACTCAGTTAAACGGTTATTTTTTTTAACATTTATTACCTTTCAACGATGAAATCATTTATATTCCACCTATGAATACATCTAAAATCAATACTTTCAAGATAACCGATAAGGTGAAATTGGCCGATTTTCCAACTTATGAAGACTTCGGTGCTTCTGATAAAGAATTAAAAAAGCAGCTTAGAGAAGTTCGTGAAGAACTGGGTGATTTTCAAGATACCCTTTACGCCCATGGAAAATATAGCGTGCTTGTTTGTCTACAAGGAATGGATACTGCTGGTAAAGACAGCCTAATAAGAGAGGTGTTCAAAGATTTTAATGTGCGTGGGGTGGTGGTACACAGCTTCAAAGTACCTACGGAGTTGGAAAGAAAGCACGATTATTTATGGAGACACTACATTGCATTGCCGGCAAGGGGCAAGTTTGGTGTTTTTAACCGTACTCATTATGAAAACGTTTTGGTAACGCGAGTACATCCAGAATACATTTTAGGAGAGCAGCTTCCGAAGGTAAATTCAGTAGATGATATCAATGAAGTTTTTTGGGATAGGAGGTTTGATCAAATCAATGATTTTGAACGACATATTGCTGAAAACGGAACCATAATTTTTAAATTCTTTCTTAACCTCTCTAAAGAAGAGCAACGCCAAAGAGTGTTAAGACGGTTGGCTCTGCAACGTAAAAACTGGAAATTTTCACCGGGCGACCTCGAAGAAAGAAAATTATGGAAAGAATACCAAGTTTGTTATGAAGATGCCCTGAACAGAACATCTAAACCTCATGCACCTTGGTATGTAATACCTGCTGATAATAAGAAGGCCGCTCGCCTCAGTGTAGCCACTATTCTATTGAAAGAGTTAAAAAAATACAAAGATATAACCGAGCCAGAGCTTGAAGCAAAAATTAAAGCTAATTTAGAAGCTTATAAAAATCAGCTGCAAAACGAAGAATAATGAAGAGATTGATACTGCTTTCCCTATTGTGCCTAAGCTTTCTTGGGTATGCCCAGACAGACGATGCCGAGCAAATTAAAGAAATCTATGAAACGGCCCTAACAGTTGGTAAGGCCTATGATTGGTTGAACCATTTGTCGAATCAAATTGGGGGTAGGCTTTCTGGTTCGGTACAAGCGCAACAGGCCGTAGATTATACAAAGGCTCAATTAGACTCGTTAGGTTTGGATAGGGTATGGCTTCAGCCGGTCATGGTGCCTAAATGGGTTCGTGGCACCCCTGAATTTGCATACTTTGAAACAAGTCCTGGTTTATCGACCAATGTGCCGATTTGTGCCCTTGGTGGCTCTGTGGCAACGCCATTGGGCGGGTTGAAAGCTAATGTAATTGAAGTGAAGGGTATTGAAGATTTAAAAAAATTGGGCTCGGAGAAAATAAAGGGGAAAATCGTTTTTTATAACCGCCCGATGGACCCTACCTTGATTGATACCTACAGTTCATATTCAGGTTGTGTCGATCAGCGATATTCGGGGGCGGAAGAAGCGGCCAAATTCGGTGCCGTTGGTGTAGTCGTTCGCTCAATGAACCTGCGTTTAGACGATTTACCACATACCGGGTCGATGAGTTATGGTGAGACCGCCGTTTCAGATAGAATACCAGCAGCAGCTATTAGCACGAACGGGGCCGAACTTTTGAGCACTACATTAAAGTTGAATCCTGAAACAAAATTTTATTTCAAACAAAGCTGTAAGCAATTTGATGATGTTGAATCGTTCAATGTGGTGGGAGAAATAAAAGGAAGTGAATTCCCAGATGAGATTATGGTAGTTGGCGGACATTTAGATTCTTGGGACCTCGGAGATGGCTCGCATGATGATGGTGCCGGATGCGTACAAAGTATGGATGTCTTAAGATTACTTAAAAAAACGGGTTATAAACCAAAAAGAACGATTAGGGTAGTTCTGTTCATGAATGAAGAAAACGGTTTGCGTGGCGGGAATAAGTACGCTGAAGTTGCCCTTCAGAAAAAAGAAAAACATGTGTTTGCATTGGAAAGCGATGCAGGGGGCTTTACTCCAAGGGGCTTCTCTTTCGATTGCTCAGAAGCGAATTTAGAAAGAGTGCAGGGCTGGAAAAATCTATTTGAACCCTATTTGATACATCTCTTTGTAAAAGGGTATAGTGGTGCCGATATTGGTCCTTTAAAAGAAGAAGGAATGGTGTTGGCAGGGCTTCGCCCTGATTCACAAAGGTATTTCGTACATCATCATGCCGAAAATGATACTTTCGAACATGTGAACAAAAGGGAATTGGAACTAGGAGCCGCTAGCATGGCGAGCTTGGTCTATCTTTTCGATAAATACGGAGTTCTTCCGACCAAAAAGATAAAAGGGTAAATAGGTTGATCTGTTGAGGTTTATCTGGTTAACCACTTGAAACTAATTCAGTATATTTGTGCCTCTAAAAAAAAAGCACAAAATGCAAGACGGAATCTACGCAAAATTCAATACTTCCAAAGGGGAAATACTCGTTAAACTAACTCATGATAAAACTCCTGGTACTGTAGGTAACTTTGTTGCCTTGGCTGAAGGTAAACAGGAGAATACGATTAAATCTGTCGGAGAACCTTATTATGATGGGTTGAAGTTTCATAGAGTTATTCCTGATTTTATGGTACAGGGCGGTTGCCCTTTAGGTTCGGGTACCGGAGATGCCGGATACAAGTTCGATGATGAGTTTCATCCTGATTTAAATCACTCTGAACCTGGGGTGCTTTCTATGGCCAATGCTGGCCCGGGAACCAACGGAAGTCAGTTCTTCATAACTCATGTACCTACCCCATGGCTAGATAATAAACATAGTGTTTTCGGTCATGTTGAAAGTGGTCAAGATGTAGTTGATAGTATTGCTCAGGGCGATGTTATTGAAACTTTAGAGATTGTACGTGTTGGTGACGAAGCTGAAAAGTGGGATGCCGTTGAGGCTTTCAACACATTTAAAAGTTCTAAAGAACAGAGAATTGCAGAAGAAATAAAGAGACAAGCTGCTGAACTAGACGAAGTTTCTGCCGGTTTCGATAAAACCGATAGTGGTTTAAGATATAAGATGATTCAAAAAGGTGACGGTAAACAAGCACAAAAAGGAGATACTGTTTCTGTTCACTATGAAGGCTCGTTATTAAGCGGTCAGGTATTTGACTCTTCTTATAAACGAAATCAACCGATAGATTTTCAACTTGGTGTTGGACAAGTCATTTCTGGATGGGACGAGGGTATAAGCCTATTGAAGGTAGGTGATAAAGCACGTTTTGTAATACCATCTGATTTAGCTTATGGTAGTGCCGGAGCCGGAGGTGTGATACCGCCAAATGCACCTTTATTATTTGATGTGGAGTTAATGAACGTCAAATAGTAAAAAACTAAAAATTTTTAAGAAAGAGCCCTGACCCTAACGGTCGGGGTTTTTTAGTAGGGGGAGAAGGCAGTACGGCTAGCTTCAAAATTTGTTTTGGGGCATAAACAATCCCAACCAATAAAGAAATTGGTGCAATAGACGCAAACTTGTGCAATAATCGGTTACAAACTTAATGTCTCGATTTTTTCGCCCTATCTGAACTAATCAAGAACAATACAATGTTCACGATGAGCAAAAGAAAAAGAATACCAAAAAAAGTAGTCATATTCAATAAAATTTGATTTTTGGGGAAATTATCATCTAATATCTATTAGATGTGACAAGTGTAAAAGGGTTGCGTTTAAATGTGAACAAATGTATGAAAAATATGACTAATTAATTGTAGGAATCAAAAAACCCCAACAATCGTTGGGGTTCTATCTTGTATAAAAAGAGTCTATGCGTTCTAGTCTACTACTTTCACATTCACCGCGTTCAGTCCTTTTTTACCTTGTTGTAGTTCAAATTCTACAACATCACCTTCACGAATTTCATCGATAAGACCTGAAATGTGTACAAAGTGATCTTCGCTTGAACCATCTTCAGTGATAAAGCCATAGCCTTTAGAATCATTGAAGAATTTTACTGTTCCTTTACTCATAATAAAAAATTAAATTAATTAAAGCGCAAATGTACTGTTAATAATTTAAAATGAGAGACTTTTCTTTAGTAATCTTTATCGGTTTACCATTCATGGGGTCTAAATAATCAATGAATTGAAAATTAATACTTTAAGTTAACAGATTTTTTATCGATTCAGTAATTTTTTCAGTGTCTAAACTGATAACAGCAGCAGCAATTTTTAATACTGAGGTAGCCCTGTCTATTACGTTTTGTACCGTTGTAAAACTTTTATATAGTTTTTGGGTTTTTGCAGTAATTATAGTTATTCTTTCAAGATTCTCTTGAACGTCATCGATACTCAAAACTGTAGATTTGGTGTATAGTTCGGTTACGCTATTTAGTGTTTGCTCATGTAAAGCTTTGATGGTGTCATTTTCCGCTTTGCTGAGTTGATTAATGTTTTCGTACCTGTAGTCGCCTAGCGCATTCGCCATGCGTAGCATATTATCAGCAAGAATCTTTAATTGTTCAGATGTGAGCTTTGCCATTTTTTCGATTTTATGATGAAAAGAGTGCTATGGCATGTTTTAAACGATAGCGTAATTTAGCCAACTTGCCTTTTATTTTCTCATCTTGTAAATTCTCTAGATTAGAATAGAGGTCTTTGTGACCTTGAGCTATATCATCGATTACTTCGGAGAAAAGCTGCAGTTCTTTTTGATTCATCTCAATCTCTGAAATTCTATTAAAATAGTCTTCGGCAAATTTTGTACGTTCATAATCGGATAGTGATTTATCTCTAACAAAATCGAAGTAAAATGCTTGAATACTACTTTTTTGTACGTTGAGTTTTCCGCTCAGGTTGTCATTGATATTTTGTTTTAAAAAGTGGAGAATAACCTGTAGAGGTTCATAACCTTCGGCGATATACTCTTTTAATTTTTTTCTACGGTAACCATCGGTGAAAACTTTGAGAACCAATTTTGATATTTTAGAATATGCTTTTACATCTTCTTCTTTTAGCTGTAGGGGTCCAAAATCGCCTGTGGTTAGAGTTGAAGTGAGCTTATCGGTTTGATATCGGGTCAAATCTGTATCGCTGATTTCCAGTAGGCCGGTCAAATATTCTAATGTAGCAGTGTACATTAGTCCGGTAATACTATCTGCTTTCTTGTTTAACACGCAATCGCACGCAGTCTTATAAACGTTATAGTCTCTAATATGCTTTTGTTCGCAATCTTGTATACAAACTTGTTCAAAAGTATTGGGTAGTAATTCATAACTGCTTATGGCCTCAATAGATGTCTCTGAAAATTCGGAGACATGCTTAAGATCGACACAACCGTAAACTACCCAAGAAAGTAAGACAAAACTTAAAAAACCTTTGCTAGCAGAGACCATTCGAATACGTTTTCTAACTACAAGTTAATAATTAAGTACTAATTGATAATTTAGATTAGTACACTTTAAATATTGAGCCATTCAGAATTATTAAAAAACGAATGGCTCAACTGGGAAAAGCAAGAAATAAACTTGTAATTGATTAAGAACTGTTTTTGGTTAGATGCGAATCGTTTCACCGTTAAACTTGCAAAGTGTCATCGAAAAGTTTTCTGCGTACGTAAGTTTTTGTTCTTCAAGAATACCTATTGCAATCTGTTCACCCATTAAAATTGATTCATAATAATCGGTGAAATAATGTACTCCGGCCCAATTTCTTCCTATTGATATATTAGACGCAAGTTTATTAAGTTCGCCTTCTACAGTTAAACCTGTAAGTTCACAATCTTGATTTAAGACCGGTACAATATCCAATTTACTTCCATCTTGTACAGAGATATAGGCCAAGTTACAAGATTGAATGGTGTGCCCCGGTTTTATTTTTTCAATTAAGTTTCTGGTTTCTTGCTGTACTTTTTCCATATCAACGATATCCAATGAGTGCTTATGGTCAAAAAATGCCTTTAATATGGTTACACATGCACCGGCTACTGTTGCATGACCGGCACCATAGGCAGGGTGCATGGGCGAACCTTCGCAAAAGGCCATCGGTAGCAGGTAATTATCGGCGCCATTTCTATCGGAAACTTTAGAGAGTATATTGGCATCGGAAAGATTTTTATACATTTTTTCCAATTCGGGTGAAATATTCTTTAATGTATCCACTTTATGTAGGCGTGCAGCCGTTACTTCGGGCCTGCATCGGCGATGAACATTATATTTTTGAAAACGTACGGCTTTAAGGGCCCTAGTGGCAACTTCGGTCACCAACGATAAAATATGGGGCCCGCCAAAATGGGCGAAGCCTTGTTGATGATCTCTATTGTCTGCTTCTTGAAAAGGGATGCCCGGATCAAACGGAACTTTTTTGGCAAGTAGAATGAGACAGGCATTTAAGTAAGCTTCATATAGAGCATCATGATGCACGTATGTAGCCAAATCTCGTGGGGTGTGCATAAACCTTTTATGTTTAGGACTACTATCGTATGATTCAAAGCCCCTAAAATCAGCTCCGTTTTGGGCATCTAGCCACTCCTCCCAATTGGTAAGATAGTCTTCACCTGGTGTTGCAATGGCAACCCGTTGATCAATGTCTATTGAACCGTATGAAATATATCCGTCAGCTGTCGAATATTGACCATGCAAGCCAATGTTGCCTGCTAGTAAGAATTGAGAAAGGTATGGGCCGACATCATCTCCACAGGTTATTCCTCTAAATGCGTTTGCAGGTGTTAGTGTTAGGCATCTTCTTCTAGCTGTTTCTTGCGGCGATAGTTTTAAATTTTCTGTACTGTTAAACCAATCTAACTTGTTCAAGTTATCAGTAAGTTCTTTGACATCTTTTATATGTTGTTCTTTGGTATCAAGTGCATTTAGGTTGGTTTTAGTAGATATTTCAAGCTTATTTTTATCAGCTCTCAATCCGGTTACGCCTACTGTCAAAGCATTAAAGGGTATATCACGTAATAGGGCCTGGCAATAGACTTCCGCCATTTCGGCATCTAATTCGGCACTACCAAGCTCAGGATGCGGCGGCATGGTCAACGCTTGGGCATCTGGTCCTTCAAGATCATACGACAGACCGGCACTTTGACTTTCCCATGCTCGCACTGAAACAGATTTGCCATTTTTTCCCTCTCTAGCTTTCTCCGATTTCCAACCGAATTCACCATGACATTTATGAACCCCCATCATATTTTTTTTAGTTCCAAGAGGAGTATCTCTAAAGTCTCTAAAATCACCGCTGTCGATGCCGCGTACCAAATATTGAAAATCGTCAGGGTTGTCTACCAGTCCTGTCTCTTCGCAATGTGGTAATCCCTTGGTAAAACTCATCATATAAGATGATTTATTCTCGTGCTCGTCATCGGGTTTCAAGCCTTTTCTTCTGAACTTATGTTCATCTCCATTCGAGACTTGCGTGGGGTGATTTCTTGATTTAGCGGTGTTACCTGCCAATTGTCTAACCGAATAAGAACTTTCTCTTCTCTTGCCCATATCTTTTGTTTTAAGTGATTACAATGTCAATGCCCTTTTCAATGATCGAATGGCGGGGAAGTGTAAACAGGGGAGTAATTTTTCGGGAGAACTATCTATCAAATTTTGAAAGGCACGGCAATGTACTATTTGAGGTAGATGAATTGTGTGAAGTTTGTATGTGGCGTTATCAATTTTGTGTAGATGGTACTAAATATGGCTTTATTTTATTAAATAATTTACATTTGTCAGGCAAGGTTTGTAAATCTTTAAGTGTTGATATATAGTGATATATGTTGTATTGTTATTGAATTGAGATGAAATTTACTGAAAAGTATGTATAAAAAAACCTCGTGACAAGGTCATGAGGTTTTATACTTTTAAAAGTATATAATTTATACCGTCGGATCCGGTGTCATACGTAAGTAGGGCTTCACTTCTTCAACACCTTTGGTGAAAATGCCTTTGGCATCTTCAGTTGATATTGAAGGGCTCACTACAACCTTATCACCTTGTTTCCAGTTGGCGGGGGTAGCTACTTTATGGTATGCTGTCAACTGTAAAGAATCTATTACGCGTAAAAGCTCATAGAAGTTTCTACCTGTAGATGCTGGATAGGTCAAAATCAATTTCACCGTTTTATCAGGTGCGATTATAAAAACCGAACGTACCGTGAGGTTGTTATCGGCATTCGGGTGAATCATATCATATAGGTCGGATACCTTCTTATCTTCATCAGCGATGATAGGAAAGTTTACCGTAGTATTCTGAACTTCATTGATATCTTTGATCCATTCGGCATGTGAGGCAGCACCGTCAACGCTTAGGGCCATCATTTTTACATTACGTTTGTCGAATTCATCTTTAAAGTTGGCCGCTGTGCCAAGTTCAGTGGTGCATACAGGGGTGAAGTCAGCGGGGTGAGAGAATAAAATTCCCCATCCATCACCGAGATAATCATAGAGATTAATGGTACCCATAGAACTATCAGCTGTAAAATCTGGAGCTTTGTCGCCCAATCTTATTGTTGCCATATATGTAAAATTTTTAGGTTTGAAATTATTATCCTATAAAATTAGTAGATTAAAGCGTCTTGTGCATTGTTTTATGGTTAAAAATGTATTAAAGTTTTCTATTTTTAATGTATGGAAAACAATGAGTTGGAGTTTTTAAAATATCCCATTGGCAGGTATGCTAATCCAGAGGTTTTAACTGATGATCATATTAAGGCTTCTATAAGAGTTTTAGAAACACTACCAGGTCGATTGAAAAATCTGGTTGGTGATCTGAATGACGAGCAATTAGAGACACCATATCGGCCGGGGGGATGGACGGTGAGGCAAACCATTCATCATATGGCCGATAGTCATCACAACAGTTATATACGCTTCAAATGGGCGCTGACCGAAGATAAACCTGTCATTAAGGCTTATGATGAAAAAGCTTGGGCAGAACTTTTTGACACCAGAACCGCTCCTATAGAACTTTCGTTAAACCACCTGAGTGCAGTGCATGCCAAACTTGTTTATCTATTAAAAGGCTTGTCGAATATCCAATTAAAAAATAAATTTTTACACCCTGAAGGTCATGTCGAAACAGCACTCGATGAAAATATTAGCAGATATGCCTGGCATAGTGAACATCATTATGCACACATCAAAAATCTGATGGAAAGAAAGGGATGGCTCTAATTCAAATTAGTTTCTGAACCACTTTATATTACAGCCAATACTTGGTTTCTGATCTGGGCTTACTTTTCTACCAGATAGAACAGCATCCATCGCATTTTTTAAATCTTCACCGGTTACAGGTTTGCCATTACCGGGCCTAGAATCATCTAGTTGCCCCCTATAGACCAATTTTAAGTTTGAATCGAAAAGGTAAAAATCAGGGGTGCAAGCGGCATCATAAGCAGAAGCCACTATCTGCCTCTCATCATAAAGGTAAGGGAAGCTATACCTTTCATCAATTGCGGTCTGTTTCATAAGGTCAGGCGAATCAAGAGGGTAGTTCTCAACATCATTACTAGAGATAGCAATAAATCCAATGCCTTTTTCTTGATATGTTTTGCCCAAGCTTGATAGGGTAGGGTTGACATGTTTTACGAACGGACAATGATTACAAATAAACATAACAACTGTGCCTTTTTCGCCTTTCAGCTGTTCAAGCCCAAGCTTCTTTTCCGATACTGTATCGAACAATTCAAAGTCTGGAGCCATCGTTCCTAAAGGGAGCATGTTGCTGGGTGTATTGGCCATTTTTTATTCTTTTGATGATAAAGTTAAAAACTAATTAGGGCAACCTTTACTATATTAGGTGCTATTTTAGTTCAATTATAATAATTTCTAAATGATAGTTGCTTATGCAAGCTGAGATTAGCTGGTCAGATTTTGCTAAAATCGACATGCGCGTAGGAACCATAATCGAGGTAAATGATTTTCCGAAAGCGAGAAATCCTGCCTATCAAATTCATGTTGATTTTGGTGGTGAATTAGGAATACGGAAATCTTCCGCTCAAATAACTTCGAGATATAGCAGGGAAGAGTTAGTCGGTAAACAGGTGATTGCTGTTGTAAATTTCCCCAAAAAACAAATTGCTAATTTCATGAGTGAATGTCTAATTCTAGGCGCGGTAAATGGTAAAGATGTTACTCTTTTACAACCTCAGGCCGAAGTTGAAAACGGACTTAAAATTTCTTGATTGTTTTGCACGAGACCCTTATAGATAACGTTGTTCTCAATTTTGATGCTAAATCGCAATGGGTTTTGAACATTGCATTGGCTTTCGTAATGTTCGGTATTGCTCTAGAAATCTCTATTGATGATTTTAAACAGTTGCTAAAGAATCCGAAATCAATAGCGACGGGGGTCATGTGTCAATTTATATTTTTACCGATACTAACTTTCATATTGGTGTTTATCATTGAGCCTTTACCTAGTTTCGCTATGGGAATGTTTATGGTAGCAGCTTGCCCAGGCGGCAATGTCTCGAATTTTATAACACATATCGCCGGTGGTAATACTGCGCTATCTATAAGCTTGACGGCAGTAGCAACATTACTTGCGGTAATAATGACACCGATAAACCTTCAGTTTTGGGGCGGACTGTACGAACCGACATCCGATATCTTATCAAAAGTATCTGTATCACCATGGCAAATGGTGAAACTAGTATCCTTATTATTAGGCTTACCTTTGGTGTTGGGCGTATTTGCCAATCATTATAGACCAGTCTTGGCTATGAGGGTAGGTAAGGTACTCAAAAAAGTTTCGTTGCTTTTTTTCATAATATTGATTTTTATAGCACTATACAGCAATCGAGAAATATTTCTTGACTATGTTTATTATGTATTTTGGCTCGTGGTTCTCCACAATATTATAGCCTTTTTGACCGGATTTTCAGTTGCAAAAATTATAGGTTTGTCTTCGGAAGATGTACGGTCGATAACTGTGGAGACGGGTATTCAGAATTCAGGTTTGGGGTTATTGTTGATTTTTTCATTTTTTGATGGAATGGGAGGCATGGCCCTCTTAGCTGCTTTTTGGGGTATTTGGCATTTGGTTTCAGGGTTGTTGCTGGCCGCGTATTGGGGTCGCAGACCTATTAAAATGGAAAAACTGACTTGAAGAAATTAGGTTACCGGTTATTAAAGAGGTACATAAAGGCTGCACTTTATCTCTATTATGGAAAAATTGAGGTGCATGGCCTGAAAAATGTACCCGAAGAAGGACCCGTGCTCTTTTTGCCTAATCATCAAAACGCCTTGTTAGATGTTCTCTTGATTGTGGTCGATTGTAAAAGAAAACCTTTCTTTCTTACCAGGTCTGATGTTTTTACCAGACCAGTTCTCAAAAGGTTTTTTTCTTTTTTGCTGATGATTCCTATTTATAGAATACGTGATGGGCGAAAGTCGTTGGTGAAGAATGAGGTCATTTTTGATCAATGTGCCACATTGTTTAAAGATGGTCATGCTATAGTAATGTTTCCAGAGGCAAATCACAATCTTAAGAGAAGGGTTCGAAATTTGAGTAAAGGCTTTACCCGAATATTGTTTAATGCAATTGAAAAAGAGGGGACTCAAGATATTAAGATTGTTCCTGTGGGCTTAAATTATAGGAAAGCCCAAGTTTTTCCTGATGAGGTATCCTTGTACTATGGCGAACCCATTTTAGTGAACGATTTATACACTGTAGACGATAAACCAACTTCGACAGTGGTGGTTAAAGAAGCAGTATCAAATCAGCTTAAATGGCTAACTACCCATATCGAAGAAGAAGACCGATATGATGAAATTCATACGCATCTCGAAAGAGCAGGTATAGATTTTCTTGATCCACAAGTAGCTAATGATGCGCAGAAGAGTTTAGATGGCTTAAATTTAAATACAAAAGAAAATAAAACTGCAATCGGTCCTTTAAAGTTGCTGTTTACAGTTGTGAACTTTCCCGTAATCGCTCTATGGCGCTTTTGGGCCAAACCAAAAGTTTGGGAGATTGAATTTATGTCGACCTTGCGTTTTGCTTTCGCGATGATAAGCTATCCTGTTTATTATTTGTTGTTATTACTAGCCGTTGCTTTGCTGTTTAATTTTACAGTATCATTAATAACTATAGTATTACTTTTTGTTTTTAACTGGGCGTATGTTAGGTTGGGCAACACGTGAAGATTACATTATATCTCCGAAAAAGATTGCATTCATTAAAAGTTTATTGGTACCGTACCAAAAGGCCCTGAAATTGGTGTTGTCGGTAAAGACCATCACACGACCTTTACCAAGGCGTTGAACTTGAAACGGAACGCTATTGTTAAGCATTTCTAAGTTTTCTTCAGATATGTAACCACTCATGAGCGCATTAGCAGTGTACTGAATCGGATTATTGTAACTGTTCTTATCCGGTTTGATATAGATGTTCGTATTTCTAAATAATGGTAGTCTATTATGTAGATAACCATAGTTGATAGGGTGTGAAAGGTCTAGTTTTGCTTCGAAAATAGCGCCTCCTGTTTCTTGTGCACCATGAAAATCTCTTTTCTTACCAAAAGATATATTTCGAGCTTTAAGAGTGTCTTTTTTAAACTCAAGTTTTATCAGGTCTCTATTCGAAAAAACCTCTGCCGTATTTCGGTAACCTATCAAACTACCCCCGTTTTTGACCCAATTTTTCAATTTTGATATTCTAGATTTAGAAAGAGCCTTACCGCTAATACTGGGTACTATAATATCGGTATACTTACTCAAATCAACAGAGTCAAAATAATTTAAATCTATTTTGGTCAGTTTGATTTTGTAACGAGTATCGAACAAATGCCAAATTTCGCCCGCATCATATGAACGAACTCCATTACCGACCAAAATGGCCACTTTCTGTCTCAGAACAGGGTCAAAGTCATTACTTCCTAAATCGATACCTCGTGAGAGTCCGGTATTAACAGATTTGATATTAAGACGACATTCTTGAGAAACATTTTTGAGAAAACCATAGATTTCTTCGGGGTTGAGATCTTGATTTTGAGCAGGAATCATAATCGTGCCGTAACCATACTGAGTGCCGTTTAGATTGAATGGCGCTTTTGCGACCTTAGCTCGAATACCTTTTTCGGTAATCATGTTCAGGGCCTTAGGGGTGTAATATTCGTTCCATTCAAAAAGATAGGCGTAAGTGCTTTGGTCGTCAATCTTACCCTCTGGCTCGGCAAGAGTTTTGACCTCCTCACCCATATTTTGTAATGAACGAAGTTCTGAATAATCCATATTAAACGCCAACGGCAACGTCCAAGCAGAAATATCGTAAAATATACTATCCGTAAACGTCGTACGCTTCTCGAACATCGCTTTGATTAATCGATGATTCTTTTGGCTATAGGGTACGATATAGCTATTGCCTTTTTTGTAATCTTTTCCATTGTACCTGAAATCATATTTGAGTTCATGAAATTTTACTTTGTGCCTTTGCAGTATTTCAGCAAGATGCCAAGTTCGAGAAGCATCTTTTTGGTCGCCGAAAAGTATGGCTCGTGAGCGACCAATTACAGATTCAAGCCCAACTTCCTTAAAAAATTGCTGTTGGTATTTTAAAATTTTCACTCTCATTTCTTTCGCAGACTGTATGGTCGAAAGAGCGGTCGTAAACTGATTGCGAATGGTGAAAGGAAAACTTAATAGCCCGTTCTCAGATTCTTGCAAATGCCCACGTGAACTTCCCTGTTCGAACAGAATGCCTATGCTTCCGTTAATATCAGGAAAAGTTGAACCCTTGCCATAAAAGTAATCATCATAATTCTCTTCGGAATAATAGAGGGAACCGATTTTATCTAAAGCTTTTGCATGATAGGTACCTATTTCAGCAGTAAGAGACTGATTATTTTTAGGAGTTAACGGATGCACTCTCGATGAGACCCCCGGCTGAAAAAAGAAAGTAGAGTTCGTTCCCATTTCATGATGGTCGGTAAGTATGTTGGGCATCCAAGAATGAAAAGTCCTTATACGTGCACGGCTTTCGGGTAATTGCACCGGTAGCCAATCTCGGTTCATATCGAACCAATAGTGGTTTGTTCTGCCGCCTGGCCAAACTTCATGATACTCCCGCTCATTATTGTCAGGGTTGAGCTGATCGCTTTTGTTGGTATTTGCCCAATAGGCAAAACGCTGAAGACCGTCAGGATTGAAAGACGGGTCTAGTAATATAACCATATTCTTCAGTAACTCTTCGATTTCTGGCCCTTGAGCGGCAGCTAAATAATAGGCATAGGCCAAGGCGGCATTTGAGCCGCTGGGCTCGTTGCCATGAATGGAAAAACCTTGATAGACCACAATAGGCATATTCTGAACATTTATTGAGCCTCCACCGTTCTCGGTAATGGCCAGATGTTCTTTTCGAATTTGTTCTATGTTCTGGTGGTTTTCGGTTGAAGTTGCAGTAAGTAACAAAAGAGGTCTATTCTCAAAAGTTACCCCTCGGTTTTCTATTGATAGGCGATTACTGGCTCTTGCCAGTTCTTGCATATAGAATACCAGCTTGTCATGGGTTACATGCCATTCGCCAACTTCATGACCAAGAACTTGTTTAGGGGTGGGGATACTAGAGTCGTAGGTAACACCCTCTGGAAGATAGTAACTGAGGTCGGAAATGGTTTGGGCTATTAGACTCTGAGATAACGAGAGAATGAGAACCAAAAGTAACGAGCGCATAGGCTTAAGATTTGCTTATAAATGTAAGAAATCTAGTCAAATAGGTGGTAGCAGCCTTTATACAAGAGAGAAAGGAAAGGGTAATTAAACAAAAAATGACCCTCAAGGGGTCATTTCAGCTATTTCTTTTTTAAATTAAATATCGTCGAAACTTACGTCGGTAAAGCTATCTGTAGTTTTGGCTTCCCCATTTTGACTAGGTTGTTGCTCTTCCTCCTCTTCTTTTTTGAAATCTTTCTGATGGCGTTCTGAAATCACCTCGCTACCTTTTTCCGCAATGATATAGTCCATCATTTCTTCGACATTTTCTCTGAAGGCCGTAAAATCTTCTTTATAAAGATAGATTTTGTGTTTCTTATAATGGAACGAGCCATCATCGTGTGTAAACTTTTTACTTTCGGTAATAGTCAAATAATAATCCCCCGCTTTGGTACTTCTAACATCAAAGAAATAAGTTCGCCTCCCTGCCCGTAAAACTTTAGAATAAATCTCCTCTTGGTCCATTGAATCTTTTTCGCTCATCTCGTATTTCGTGTCTAGTTAATAGTTAATCTACCAAAAATGTGAAAAAAATGCCAATACAACAACAATTTTCTAATTTTCTTTCTCTGATAACTGGGTGGCATAAAGTTCTTTGTAATAGCCTTCTTTACTATTTAATTGCTCGTGAGTACCCTCTTGCAAAAGTTTGCCCTCATCTAATACCAACACCTTGCTTGCATTTTTCGCCGAAGAAACACGATGACTTACAATGAGGGTGGTTTTTAAGTGTGAGGCTTTTTTCAAATTATTCAGAATTTCTTCTTCAGTTTCGGTATCCACTGCCGAGAGGCAGTCGTCAAAGAGATAGATTTCTGGATCTTTCAATAAAGCTCGAGCAATGGAAACCCGTTGTTTTTGCCCGCCACTGAGCGTAATGCCCCGTTCACCGAGAACGGTTTCATATTCTTTGGTGAAACCTTTGATGTTATTGTGTACAGCCGCATTCTTTGCGGCCTGAATTACCTCTTTTTCGGTAGCGTTTTTATCGCCGAATTTTATATTACTCTTTATGGAATCGGAAAACAAAAAAGCATCTTGCGGTACGGCCCCTATGGCTTGACGAAGGTGGTCAATATTGAAATCTTTGATGGGTACATTGTCGATTAAAATCTCGCCAGAGGTAACATCGTAAAGTCTCGCTACCAAATCAAGAATCGTAGATTTACCTGACCCGGTTTTTCCTAAAATCGCTACCGTTTCCCCGGCATTTATGGTAAATGAAATATTATTTAAAGCAGTGATTTCAGTATCTTCATAGGTAAACGAAACATTTCTGAATTCAATTTTACCTTTTATAGGTGTGTCGATTGTGCCCAAATTCTTAATATCTGGACTTTCTTGAAGAAATTCGTTGATTCTTTTCTGAGATGCTTCGGCCCTTTGTACAATCGATGTCAACCACCCAATTATCGCTACAGGCCAAGTCAGCATGTTTACATATATGATAAACTCGGCAATTACGCCATAAGATTCGATTTCACCGCGTAAATATTGCTTTCCTCCAATATAAATTACAAAAATATTGCTGACTCCGATTAATAAAATCATTAAGGGGAAGAACCAAGCGTTTACCTTGGCTAAAGCCATACTCTTATTTTTACCTTCAATGGCCAAATCGGTCAGGTCACTATTGATTTGGGGTTCTAAAGCATAAGCTTTTATTACCGAAACGCCGGAAAAAACCTCTTGGGTAAAGGTCGACAAGGTTGACAAATATTGTTGAACGACCGTACTTCGCTGATGAATGATTTTGCTGATTTTATAGATAAGAACAGAGAGTATAGGCAGTGGTATAAGGGTATAGGCGGCCAAAGTCGGGGCTGTCATGAACATGATAGGTATGATACACGCAAAAAGGGTTAGCGTATTGATGCCATACATTAGCGCCGGACCTGCGTACATTCTAACTTGACTCACGTCTTCACTGATCCGGTTCATCAAATCTCCCGTTCGGTTTCTTTTGTAGAAATTTAGGCTTAACAATTGATAGTGGTCAAAGACTTCATTTTTAAGATCGTACTCTATATATCGAGATACGTTTATTAGGGTTTGACGCATCAAAAAAGTGAAAACACCGGAAAGAAGGGCGGCACCGACTATGATGAGAATGAATTCTAGAAGAAGTCCGCGTGCTGCAGATTCGGTAATGTTCGACGCCATAAAATCTTCGATTACCGCTATCGATTTCTTGACATAGGAGGGCATAACCAGTTGAAGTATTCGAGCTATTATCGTAATGAATAGACCGATGAGGAGCTTCTGCCAGTATTTTTTAAAGTATTTATTGAGGTGTTTAAGTTCCTTCATGTATTAGGTTGGCTTGAGTACTCGTAAGCTTCAGTAATTTGCCAAAGATAGGGCTTTGTGCCAAAAACAAATGTTATAAAATATATAAGGTGGAGCATTGGGCAGGCAATACTCCCTAACCATTCAATAAATACCAAATCGATTAAAAATAGAACCTATTTTTTAAAGATTAGAGGTATTTTAAGAAGATTAGGGGACTTAAATTCAACGACTAAAAGTTTTTGTTTTTTAAAGGTTGAGAAAGGGGTGGCTTTGTGCTTTTATTCCTATTTTTGCCCCTGTGAAAGCCGAATTCTACACCAACTCAAAAAGTTCTTTAACATGCTAACACGTAGGCACATCAGGGTAAAGGTAATGCAATGTATTTATGCCCTGACCCAGTCGAAAGATGATTCTTTAGAAAAGCAGGAAAAATTTCTGCGCTACAGTATCGATAGTATGTATACGCTGTACCTGTTGATTTTAAGCTTGTTAATCGAACTACACCAACGTGCTTCAGAACAATTGAAGCTATCTTCAAAAAAATATTTGGCTACCGATTCTGACAGCTTTCCTAATCAAGCAAAATTCGTGAACAATAGATTGCTTTTGCAGATTGTTAACAACGAAGCTTTAAAATCAGAACTCAAAAAACGAAAACTGAACAATTGGTACTTGAACGATGAGTACGTAAGGCTCGTTTATAAAGATATGG
The DNA here is from genome assembly GCA_002813285.1 of Flavobacteriaceae bacterium MAR_2009_75. NCBI lineage: Bacteria > Pseudomonadati > Bacteroidota > Flavobacteriia > Flavobacteriales > Flavobacteriaceae > Flavobacteriaceae bacterium MAR_2009_75. The sequence continues at coordinate 848,584 of PHTZ01000001.1, read as the reverse complement.
TAGAGAGTGATGAATATTCATCCTACATGAAAAAAGGTACGAATGAATATGCTGATGATAAAGATTTTCTCATTACTCTTTTTAAGGATATTATCGCACCCAATGAAAAAATTTACGATTACTTTGAAGATGATAAGCTGACTTGGGTAGATGATTTTCCTATAGTCAACACTTTTGTTCTTAAATTACTTAAAAAGGCGAAAGAAAGTCATCCACAAAGTTTTTTCTTGCCCAGGCTGTTAAAAGATGATGATGACATGAGCTTTGCAAAAAAGCTTCTGAACAAAACGCTATTGAATGACGCAAAATGGGCGAAAGAAATTGAAGGGAAGACCCCGAATTGGGATAAAGACCGTATCGCCGATATTGATGCCATATTATTAAAAATGGCAATTTGTGAACTTTTGAATTTTCCGTCAATCCCTGAAAAGGTTACCATAAATGAGGCTTTAGAAATTGCTAAAGAATATTCTACCCCTAAGAGCAGCATTTTTATAAACGGAATATTAGACAAATTGGTGAAAGAATATCGATCAAGTGGTCAGTTGAATAAAATGGGCCGTGGTCTTAGGTAGTAGTTAGGGGCTATAGTTATTCGGTAATAACAAGTTATTCTTTCGGTTACCGAGTTTTCTTAGATAGTAAAATGATTATCTTATCTAAATTATTTCATTAATTTTGTAGGCAAAATAAAATTACAACCATGAAAAAAGCAATTTTGACTTTGAGTGTGTTTTCTATTTTGGCATTCGTGTCTTGTAAAGAAAATGCATCTAGTAAGGTAAAATCTGATAACGTTGCAGAGGCTGCGGAAAGAGATGAAGCTGGCAAACAAGTGCCAGTAATGTCTTTTGAAAAAGAAGAGCATGATTTTGGTACTATAGAGCAGGGTACGGCACAAGAGACCATATTCAAGTTTACCAACACAGGTAATGCTCCATTGGTAATTACCGATGCCACAAGTTCTTGTGGCTGTACGGTACCAGATCCACCAAAAGATCCTATTGCTCCTGGTGAAGTAGGTGAGTTGGTCGTAAAGTTCAACGGTTCCGGTCAAAATCAGGTAACGAAAACTATTACGGTGAAAGCAAATACGGAGAAAGGCTCTGAACTTTTGCGAATCAAAGCGTTCGTAAACCCTAAAGGTGCAGCTCCTGTTGGGCCAACATCCAAATAACAATAAATACAACGAATAGAATATGGGTGATATAGGCCAGTTTCTTCCGATGATATTAATTTTTGTGGTAGCATATTTTTTTATGATACGCCCACAAATGAAACGTCAGAAGGACGAAAAAAAATTCGCTGCGGATTTAAAGCGTGGTGATCGGGTAATAACCAAAAGTGGACTTCATGGCAAGATTATGGATCTTAACGACAAAGATTTTTCTTGTATTTTGGAAACCATGGCAGGTAAGCTGAAGTTTGATCGTTCTGCCATTTCTATGGAAATGAGTAAAAAACTTAACGCTCCCGAAAAAAAATAATCTATACTACGTTAGATTAGAAAGCACCGTTTTTAGAAGCGGTGCTTTTTTTATGACCGGGTTTTTCTTTTGAAATTCTTATCTTGACCGTTCAACTTAAACTAAATTAAATGTACCGTAATCGACGAAACTTTATCAAAAAAAGCTCTCTTGCCCTAGCAGGCTCAGGTGCCGCATTTTTATTTCCTATGGAATTATTGGCAACCATGAGAAAACGTGTCGGACCCAATGATAGAATCAATGTAGGTCTTATCGGTTGCAAAGGAATGGGTTTTAGCGACCTAAGTTCTATGCTGAAACTCAATGAAATTGATGTGATTGCACTTTGTGATGTTGATGAAAGTGTTCTTAAGGCCAGAACTGCCGACTTGGAAAAAGCGGGTATTAAAAAACCAATGTGGTACCGTGATTATCGCAAGTTGCTTGATAATAAAGATGTAGATGTAGTCATTATCGGTACCCCAGACCATTGGCATTGCCTACAACTTACCGACGCGTTACAGGCCGGTAAAGATGTTTATTGTGAAAAGCCCATAGCAAACTCGGTACAAGAGGCTGATATCATGTTGAACTATGTAGGGGCGAGTGACCGAATGGTGCAAATAGGGCAGTGGCAAAGAAGCCAACCTCATTTTGTCGATGCCATAGATTATGTACACTCAGGTAAATTGGGTGAGATACGGTTGGCTAAGGCTTGGGCCTATCAGGGTTGGATGAAACCCGTGCCCGTCGTGCCAGATTCGGCGGTTCCAGAAGGTGTTGACTACAAAATGTGGTTAGGCCCAGCCCCTGAACGAGTTTTCAATGCTAATCGATTTCATTTTAATTTTCGCTGGTTTTGGGATTATGCAGGCGGTCTAATGACCGATTGGGGCGTTCACCTCATAGATTATGCGCTTTATGGTATGAAAGCGGCTACTCCGAAATCGGTGATGGCACTGGGCGGAAAATTCGCCTACCCCAACGATGCTTCCGAAACACCCGATACCTTACAGACGGTTTTTGAATACGATGGTTTTTCCATTTTGTGGGAGCATGCGACCGGTATCGATGGCGGTAATTACGGAAGAAATCACGGTATCGCATTTATTGGAAACAACGGCACTTTAGTGGTTGATCGTAACGGTTGGGAAGTTATACCGGAAGAAGAGTTTCAAGGTTGGGGAAAAGACGGTATACCTAAAATGGATGCAATTCTAAAAGATAAGGGTAATGCGAACGGACTAGATTTGCACACTGCCAACTTTATACAAGCGGTTAAAAGTCGTGATGCTTCTAAACTTAATGCACCCATTAAAGTGGGTTACGATGCAGCTTTGGTCTCCCATATGGGAAATGTCGCGTATAAAACCGGTAATCGTATCTATTGGGATGAATCAGCGAATAAATTCAAGCAAGAAGAAGCTAATCAATTTCTAAAAGCAAATTATCAGAACGGTTGGAAGTTGCCTATGTTATAAAATAAAATGAAGGCCTCATCTGTCTAACATAGATAAGTGGGGCTTTTTACATATAGGCATCATTCAAACTTTTACCGGCCAATATCATAGGTAAAATTTTATCTAATCGAGAAAGTTTAGTGGTTTCTCTCTTTGCCGATGAAATATATTCAGCATATTCCTTCTGTTTATAAGGTGATATCTTTTCGAAAGCGGCTCCTATGGCTTTATTGTTGCTCAATGCTTCCGCGAGTAATTCTGGAATTTGAGGCGGGCTCGTTTCCTTTTTCTTAATTGGTTTAAGTTCAATACCTTTCTTCTGATTTTCAATTACCTCGTTTATATAGGCCAAGACCAACTTTTTGTCTATTTCTTCAATGGAAGAAAATTTCCAATGGCGCATCGCCTTGGTTTTTCCTTCTTGTGCGTTTTCTAGTCTACCTTTTTCATCCTTTAAAAACACACCATTGAAAAACCAAATTCCGAAATGGTTTTTGAACTTACAGATAGACAAAACATTTTTGTTGTTAATGGTGTATGTGGGAAAGCTCCATTTAAATGTCTCCTCAAGTTCTGATTTTAGGGCAAGGTCTCTGAGTTTGCTGATTGCATCTTTAAACTGATGGTCTTCCTCATAATATTTGGCCACTTTTTCCGATTTCTCCATGTCGGTATGGTTTTGATCCAACTGATGTTATGTACTTTTAGGTCTTGCGGTGCTTACGATTTCACAGATCTTGATTATCACTTCCGTAGCTTTTTGCATACTCTGAACCGGTATATATTCATATTTTCCATGAAAATTATGTCCGCCAGCAAAAATATTAGGGCAAGGCAATCCCTTATAACTTAACTGTGAACCATCGGTGCCACCTCGAATAGGTTTGATTATAGGCTTTACACCAACCGCTTGCATAGCAGCTTGGGCGATTTCGACAATTTGAAAAACAGGCTCTACCTTTTCGCGCATATTGTAGTACTGATCTTTAATATCAATTGAAATACAGTCGTTGTAAGATTTATTGAGTTGGGTGGCGATATCGCGTATCAATTGTTTTCTTTTCTCAAAGAGACCCTTATCATGATCTCTTATGATCATTTCGAATTCAGCATGTTCAATTTCGCCTTTAAAATGATGTACATGAAAGAAACCTTCTCGACCACTGGTGTTTTGCGGAGTTTCTTCAGGAGGCAGAATACTTATAAACTCATTGGCAATACTTATAGCATTTACCATTTTATTTTTGGCATACCCTGGGTGAACACTTTTGCCCGTAATCGTAACTTTAGCACTGGCAGCGTTAAAATTTTCATATTCCAACTCACCGATTTGACTACCATCCATGGTATAGGCCCAGCTGGCGGCGAATTTCTCGACATCGAAAAGATGGGCGCCGCGCCCGATTTCTTCATCAGGGGTAAAGCCTACCCGTATATCTCCATGCTTTATTTCAGGGTGATTGATTAAGTATTCCATCGCCGTTACGATTTCGGTAATACCCGCCTTGTCGTCAGCCCCTAAAAGAGTGGTGCCGTCTGTAGTGATTAGGGTCTGACCTTTGTATTGCTTTAAATCTTCAAAGTAATCGGGTGAAAGAATGATGTTTTTTTCAGAATTCAGAACGATATCCTTACCGTCATAATTCTCAATTATCTGCGGATTTACATCAGTACCCGAAAAATCAGGGGAGGTATCAAAATGTGATATAAAACCAATGGTGGGCACTTTATTCTCGATATTACTGGGCAGGGTGGCCATGATATAGGCGTTATCATCTATGGTGACATCTGTCATTCCTATTTCTTCTAGCTCCTCAGCTAATAAATCTGCTAGATACCACTGTTTTTCAGTACTGGGGGTTGTTTTTGAATTGGGGTCGCTTTGAGTGTCAATTGTCACATATTTCAAAAAGCGGTTAATGATATGCTTCATTTAAAAAATTTGATTAAATATAAAAAAATAGCTAAAACCTTATAATTTCCGTAAGTTCTTAATCTTTAATAAAGATGATTCTGACACAAATCATAACTTTTTGTTTAACTTGCTTTTAACTCAACTTTAAAGAACAACTCTTATGAAAAAATATTTTTTATCATTCTTTATACTCGTTTTTGGCTTTATTAGCCTTGCGAGTGCTCAAATTACAGGAACTGTAAATGATGATGATGGAGCACCTTTGCCAGGGGCTTCTGTAATAGTCAAAGGTACTACAACTGGAACAACTACCGACTTTGATGGCAATTTTTCAATCAATGCCGAAATAGGCGATACGCTGGTTGTTTCGTATATAGGTTTCGAATCAAAAGAAGTCACCGCCGAGGCAGATGAGCTGATTATAGCTCTAAGTTCTGGTGTTGCACTTGCTGAAGTAGTCATTGTTGGCTCACGTAACCCAAATAGAACAGCGACTGAAAGTACTGTTCCAGTTGATGTTATCGATATGAAAGAACTCAATAACGTTTCACCGCAAGTAAACTTGAACCAGATATTAAATTATGTTGCCCCATCTTTTACCTCAAATACCCAAACTATTTCTGACGGTACCGACCATGTCGATCCAGCCTCCTTGAGAGGTCTAGGCCCCGATCAGGTTTTAGTACTTATTAACGGGAAAAGAAGGCATACATCTGCATTGATAAACGTGAACGGAACGTTTGGTCGAGGTAGTGTCGGCACAGATTTGAACGCCATACCTTCTTCTGCCATTCAGCGTATCGAAGTACTCCGTGATGGCGCCGCTGCCCAATACGGATCGGATGCAATAGCCGGGGTGATCAATATCGTTTTGAATAAAACAATTAATGAATTAAGCGCAACAGTTACGACCGGCGCTAATTTCTCTAAAAATGCAAATGAACAGACAGGTGGGGTTGACGGTGAAACGACGAATGTTGCCGCAAGCTATGGACTAGGCCTTGGAGAAAATGGAGGTTATTTTACCTTGTCAGGTGATTTTGATGTACGTGAAGATTACAGCAGAATGAGGGAATGGGAAGGTGAAGTCTTCAATCAGTATAATGTTGTAGAACGAATTGCGAACAATGATGGTTATGATCTCGCTGCACTTTTAGATGATGATGTAGCAGATGTTATTCAATATGCAAACCAGGCAGGTATCGATTTAAACGGAGCGACAACGAAAGAAGAACTACAACCTATTTTATCACAAAATGCAACTACATCAGAACTGGCTGCTAGAAATCAACAGCGCAGTGATTACAACATGAGAGTAGGGCAGTCCGCTTTACGTGGGGGGCGTCTATTTGCAAATTTTTCACTGCCTTTAGATGATAATGGAACAGAAGTGTATTCTTTTGCAGGCATAAGTTCTAGAACTGGTAATTCAGCAGGCTTTTATAGACTACCTAATCAAAGTCGCACCTATACACCGGCCTATATCAATGGCTTCTTGCCCGAAATTAATTCAACAATAAAAGACCGTTCATTATCAGTTGGAATTAAAGGAAACATTAATGAGTGGAATGTCGATTTGAGCAATACTTATGGTAAGAACTCATTTCTCTATACCATTGGAAATACTTTTAATGCTTCATTACAGAATGCATCACCTACATTTTTTGATGCTGGTGGGTTCTCGTTTGCCCAGAATACTTCGAATCTTGACATTACACGTTTCTTCGAAGAAGTTATGTCGGGCTTGAATGTGGCTTTCGGTGCCGAATACCGCGTCGAAAATTACGAAATAGAAGCCGGCGAAGAGGCCTCGTATGCGCAATATACGGCTGCCGGTCAACGAATAACTTTAGCATCGCAACAACCGTCTCAAGATTTTTTCGGAAATGCAAGACCAGGGGGTTCCCAGGTGTTTCCTGGTTTTAGTCCAAACAATGAGTTGTCTCGTGGTAGAAATAGTATCGCAGGTTATTTAGATTTAGAAGCTGATTTCTCCGATCGTTTCTTGGCGAGTTTTGCAACACGGTTTGAAAACTATAGTGATTTTGGTTCAACCATCAATTTTAAGTTAGCCACACGCTATAAAGTTTCTGATAATTTGAATATACGCGGTGCTGCCAATACGGGTTTCAGGGCACCTTCGTTGCACCAAATCAATTTCAATTCGACTTCAACTATATTTGATCAGAATGGTGACCCTCAAGAGGTGGGAACTTTTGCTAATAATAGTAGAGCTGCTCAACTCTTAGGGATTCCTCAGCTGAAAGAAGAAACATCAAAGAGTGTAAGCTTAGGGTTAACGGCTAAAATTCCCAATGCCAATCTGACTATAACTGTTGATGGGTATTATGTCGAGATTAACGATCGAGTTGTTTACACAGGTCAATTTTCAGGTCCTGGTACGGGTACCGAACTAGATAATTTGTTGAGACAAGCCAATGCTACGGCTGCATCGTTCTTTGCTAATGCTATTAATACCGAATCGCGGGGATTAGATGTGGTGCTGACCCACAATACGACAATCGGTGATAATTGGAGGTTGAAATCTGATTTGGCGGGTACTTTCTCAAAAACGAATCAAATAGGGGATATTAACGCCTCTGATGTACTGCGTAATGCCGGTCTGGTTGATACCTACTTTCCGGAAGACAGTAGGGTATACTTAGAGGAAGCTGTGCCACGAACGAAAATCAATCTTTCTAACAGTCTGACTTCCGATAAGCTTATCGTATTCTTACGTAATGTATATTTTGGTGAAGTTACCGAAGCCACAACTAACATAGATAGACAACAAGTATTTGGCACCAAGGTAGTCACCGATTTATCTTTGGGCTACAAGTTCACCGATGCGTTGACTTTCACCGTGGGTGCTAATAACTTATTTGATATTTATCCGGATCGCGCAGCGGAAGTTTTAGGCGATGGAGGTAACAATCGTAGCGATGGTCGTTTCGATTGGTCACGAAGGGCACAGCAGTTTGGTATCGGGGGCAGGTTTTTGTTCGCTCGTTTGAATCTGACTCTTAAGTAATTTTTATGCTATACTATACTAAAAGACCGCCATTTAGGGTGGTCTTTTTTTATTGAATGTCTTCTTAAAAAGCCTTAGAACATAATTTTTGGCTAATATTGATGTTTAATCATTGAGTATATCTTAATCTTAGTTATCATGTTGGGTAAAATTTGGTTTATAGCAATTATTCTTTTGGGTTCATTATCGGTTCGTGCGCAAGATTGTTTGTTGGGTATCGGAGTTGAAAACACAGAAATTATTATAAAAACGTTTCAACTCAACGAATCTCAAATAGCAACTATGGAGGCCCTTCGCGGTGAACTATCGGTTAACAGCAAAAGTCTCGAAGATCAAATCGAAAAATTATTGGCTGAGCATCCTCAGAGTAAAGAGGAAGATTTGATAACCATGGGCGATAAATATAAAGCTTTACAGGCGCAACTGATACAAGTCTCAATAGAGGCCGATAAATCGCTTTTAGAGGCTTTTAACGCCAAACAATACGAGCGCTATTTAGAGTTGTGCAAAGCTGCAATAAGAAAACCCATATTCGCTAATCCTATGGAATATGAAACCGAATCGAAGGAAGAATAAATTTCTTGCACCGTACATTTTATGGTCTATAAATTTATGTACTTCGACCTAAAACAAGGGTTTAGTTCGTATTTTTGCCGAAACTACCGCACACGGCATGTATAAAATACTTATTCGTCCTTTTTTGTTTCTGATGGATGCTGAAAAGGCACATCATTTCACCTTCTCTTTAGTCCGATTTTTATCCAATATAGGTTTTTCTTCCATTTTTAGAGCTATCTATAATTTTGAGGATGCCCGTTTGGAGCGGGAGGTATTCGGAATCAAGTTTAAAAACCCCGTTGGGTTGGCAGCAGGTTTCGATAAAGATGCCAAGTTGTTTAACGAGCTTTCCAATTTTGGTTTCGGATTCGTCGAAATAGGTACACTAACGCCCAAACCACAAGAAGGTAATCCGAAGAAAAGGTTATTTAGGTTAAAGCCAGACTCAGCTATCGTGAACAGAATGGGTTTTAATAACTCGGGGGTACAAGATGCGGTAAAACGTTTGAAGAAAAAACACCAAGTTCTCATTGGAGGTAACATCGGTAAGAACAAGGTTACGCCAAATGAAGAGGCTGTAAACGACTACTTAATCTGTTTCAATGCCCTTTATGATTATGTAGATTACTTTGTGGTCAACGTCAGCTCGCCAAATACTCCCGGACTTAGGGAACTTCAAGACAGAGAGCCATTGACTGCTTTGCTGAATGAGCTCAAGAAAGAAAACTATAGTCTTTCTCAAAAAAATGGCAAGCAACAAAAACCTATTCTACTCAAAATTGCCCCAGATTTAACTAACGAGCAGTTAACTGATATTATCAAGATTGTTGCCGACACAAAAATAGATGGCGTTATCGCTACCAATACCACCATTGCAAGAGAAGGTTTACAGTCAACCCCTAATCTAGTTCAAGAAAAAGGCGGCTTGAGCGGTAAACCTTTGACGAATAGAAGCACCGAGGTCATTCGGTTTTTGGCTCAGAACAGCAACAAAGCTTTTCCGATCATCGGTGTAGGCGGTATTCATAGTGCGCAAGATGCGCTCGATAAATTAGATGCCGGTGCTGATTTAGTGCAACTTTACACCGGTTTTATCTATGAAGGCCCGTCATTGATAAAGCAAATTAACAAAGCGATTTTAGATAGGGCATAACAAAGTTGCCCATCCGTAGAAAAATTTCAAAATCTACTTGGTCCAATAATCTACAACAAGAACATCATCTAAATGTGGCCCTAGAATAGCTCCAAATGCCTTATGGTCAGGATGTGGCAAGTAAATAGCTCGATCTGCTTCACTCTCAAATGTTAGGAAAAAACAATGGGTAAAACCTTTATCATGACCTTCAGGGCTATTGTTCAATCCCCATTCGTAAGAGACAATTTGCGATATTTTTGAGGGTAAGGCACTAAAAGCTTCTTCGACCTTCTTAATATCTTCTTCAGAGGTGCCTGATTTGAATTTGAAGAGAACGACATGACGTAATAAACTATCTTGAGCCATAACTATTTTAGAGGTTGGGTTTTCGGAATTGTTCTTTTCGGTAGCGAAAAGGGTAGTGCTAAAAAATGCACAAACTAAGGCAAGTTGAATTGACTTCATCATTTTTAAATTTCGTGAAAGATATGAAAAAGAACATTTACATTAGAGGAAATTGTATTTCGTAAGTTTGGCATATGAGTTACGAAACCCTGTACGCCTTTATGTTCGCTACATCGGCTTTGGCCATTTCTCCTGGGCCCGATAATATCTATGTACTAATGCAGAGCTTGGTCAACGGAAAGAAATATGGTTTGGCCACCATGGCGGGTCTTATGTCGGGCTGTTTGGTGCATACTACATTATTGGCATTTGGGGTGTCGGCAATTATCAAACAAAGCGAAACCTTGTTTTTCGGTATCAAACTTTTAGGTGCGATATATCTTTTGTTTTTGGCGTTTCAAGTTTATAAAAGTGATGCATCTGTAGCTTTATCGGGGGAAAATGTACCCAAGAGAAGCTTGCGGTCGTTGTTTCGTCAAGGTTTTATCATGAATGTCTTAAACCCGAAAGTGACCATTTTCTTTTTAGCATTTTTTCCCGGGTTTCTTTTCAGTCAAACCTTAGGTACGGTAAGCCAGTTTTATATTTTGGGTGGATTGTTCGTTGTAGTTTCATCAATAATTTTCGGAACCATAGCTATTCTTTCTGGGGCAATTTCAAAGTATCTTCAAGAAAGTTCAAAAATCGGAATCTACCTCAAATGGTTACAGATTATAGTGTTTGTAGGTATTGCTGCTTACCTCTTGTTATCCGATAAATAATGGTAATTTTGAGTAGGTAATCCTTCTATGCAGAACAAGGTAAAGATTATAGAATGCCCAAGAGATGCCATGCAAGGCATCAAAGCATTTATTCCCACAAAAGAAAAGATAAAATACATTCAATCTTTATTGAATTGTGGGTTTGATACTATAGATTTTGGCAGTTTTGTATCGCCGAAAGCCATACCGCAAATGGTAGATTCGGCAGAAGTACTTTCACAACTCGACCTTTCAAAGTCAGATAGCAAGTTACTATCTATAGTAGCTAATGTTCGTGGGGCAAAAGATGCCTGTAAGCACCCTGAGATTGATTATTTGGGTTATCCTTTTTCGATTTCTGAAAACTTTCAAATGCGTAATACGCATAAGACCATTGGGGAATCGGTCGCTATTTTACAAGAAATTTTAGAAAATGCTGAGACTAACGGAAAAGAAGTGGTTACCTATATTTCTATGGGTTTCGGTAACCCGTATGGTGATCCTTGGGATGTTGATATCGTTGGGGAGTGGACCGAGAAATTAGCGGCAATGGGCGTTAAGATTCTTTCATTGTCTGATACCGTAGGTACGTCGACACCTGAAAATATCGACTATCTGTTTTCTAATTTGATTCCTAAATACCCTGAAATAGAGTTTGGGGCCCATTTACATACGACGCCTACGAGATGGCATGAAAAAATTGACGCTGCATTTAATGCGGGTTGCCGCAGATTTGACGGTGCGGTACAAGGTTTCGGCGGTTGCCCAATGGCAAAAGATGAATTGACCGGTAACATGCCTACCGAAAAAATGTTGTCTTACTTTACCGCAAAAAAAGCCGATTCTGGGGTTAATTGGATGGTCTTTGAAGCTGCCTACAATAAAGCCACAGAATTGTTTTCAGTTTATCACTAAAAGTGTATGCCATATTTTTATTAATCGTTGAACAACGAATCTAAATAGTTTTCTAGGCCGAGTTGAAACAAGGTTCCTTCAACGAGGTCTTTTACGCTGTTCAATTCCTCAGTATTCATTGCAAAAGAAATTTGAGGCACATGTGACTCTACTAGTATTGAACGACATATTTCCTTCTTTTTACAACCTCCACACAACGATTGATTATTTATACTCTGACTTATATTTTTTGAGAACTTAAGTAATTCTTCTTTTGAGACGAAAAGCCCGGTATCCCTGAAAACCAATTGTACTTTATTGCAATGCTTTGAGCTATCGCCTTTATACTTAAAAGCCAAGCCAAAATTGTTGTTATAAATAAGATTGATGTCATCCATAAAACCTAAAATATTTTGTGATGTTCAATCTCAAAAATAATAACTTTATTTAGATTGATTAAAAATAAACTTATATATTCGCATTGCTATTCGGAATCATTCTAAATAAAATGTTAGGTAGCTTCCGAATTTATCTTACAGTTTGAGTTAGTTTGGCCGGGGGTCTTTCTAGGTTTGGTCCCCGGCTTTTTTTAAAATCATCAATGTACTTATGGAGCTTATATACGGAAACAATTACGGGGCTTTTTACAAAGTTTTCGATGCCCCGAACAATGAATGTAGACTACAGTTAATTGTAGATACTATTGGCATTTTTATGTCAGAAACAGACCTATCACATTTTTTGAATATCATTCAAGATTCAGATAAACCTTGTATGTGCGCCAATTGTAACGGGGGCAAATGCAATAAGATCTGGTGCACGAACCCTTTGGTAGATATCTGTTTAAAAGTTACCGATCCTATTCTAGAAGAAATGGAAGACTTGGTCAAAGGCACTCAATTTGTCTTGGGTATGGATGATACCCTTAGGAAATACAAAATTAATTAACACAACCAATTTACAATTTCAAATTAATTTAAGAATGAATTACAAGCTTACCGCCGCGATAGCGATGATGCTTTTCGCAAGTTTAACCTCTATGAAGGCACAGTCAATAAGAGGCACTGTCACCGACAACTTAGGAGAACCTTTATTCGGGGTCAATGTTTTGATCAAGAACTCTTCAAAGGGAGTTCAGACTGACGAAAAGGGTCAATTTGAACTTAAACAGATAACTTCTGGTACGCACACCTTATCAATCTCTTATCTTGGGTTTAGAACCAAAAATGTCGATTTCGAAGTAAACAGTAACGACAATGTAGACTTGGGAGGCATCACCCTCTATGAGGGTAATGAGATTTTAAGAGAAGTTGTGGTCGAGGGTGAACGCATCAACAAATTCGCACGAAAGAATACCGCATATGTTTCTAAAATGCCGTTAAGAGATTTAGAAAATACCCAGGTCTATAGTACTATAACAACAGATTTACTTAAATCTCAAGTAGCGACAACTTTCGAAGATGCGCTCAAAAATGCCGTAGGAGTCGAAAAACTATGGACGTCTACCGGAAGGGGCGGCGATGGTGCCGGCTACTATTCCTTACGCGGATTTTCGGTTCAGCCACAATTGGTAAACGGTATTCCCGGTCTTACTAACGGAACCATCAATGCAGCTAACATTGAGCGGATTGAAGTAGTAAAGGGGCCTTCGGCCACTTTGTTCGGTAACGCGGTAACTTCGTACGGAGGTTTGATTAACGTGGTCACCAAAAAACCATATATCGGTTTTGGAGGTGAACTTTCATTTACCTCTGGAACATACGGATTTAATCAAATAAGTGGAGATTTTAATACTCCTTTAGATAAGAAGAACAATATCTATTTCAGATTGAATACTGCTTATTCTACGCAACAGAGTTTTCAAGATGCCGGCTTCAAAAAATCTTTTTTCGTAGCTCCATCATTATCCTATCAGGTGAACGATCGCCTATCCTTTTCGTTTTACGGAGAAATCACTACCGCCGAGCAAACCAACCCGACCTTTCTGTTTCTGAACAGAAGTGCCGCAACAGAAGCTTCCAACTTACATGAGTTAGGCTATAACAACAAGTTGTCCTTTACAAGTAATGATTTGACTTTGGAGAATCCGACCCAAAACTACCGTATCGAAATGGATTACAAACTATCGGATACTTGGCAATCACAAACCATACTTTCTAAAAGTTCTACCTCTACAAGAGGATATTATAGCTATTTATTTGATTTTTTGACCTTAGGCGATAATACGTTTACGCGCTATATTAACAAGCAAAATTCAAACACCCAAACAACTGATATTCAACAGAACTTCATTGGTGATTTTAAGTTGGCCGGGTTAAGAAATAGAATAGTTTTCGGCATCGATTATTATAATGCTACAAGTACGAATAACGATACCGGTTATGCGTTTTATGGCAATGTTACACCTTCCGGCGGATCTAATGGGGATAATCCCTTTACGGCAGAGGTAGAGGAAGATGCCTATCCACTATCAGCTTCTGCGGTTGATGCTGCGTTGCAAAATCAGCCGGTAAGCAATATAAAATCAAAAACACATATTTATAGTGCTTATGTTTCAGATGTATTGAATATAACACCTTCACTATCTGCAATGGCCGGGCTTCGATTAGATTTCTTTGACAATGAGGGTGATTTAAACAATACCGAAGATGATTTTGACCAAACGGCTTTTGCGCCTAAATTCGGTTTGCTATACCAACCCATTTTGAACAAGCTTTCAGTATTCGCGAATTATCAAAACGGTTTTACGAATGTAGCTCCACAATTGGTTGGTGACCCGTCTGCTGGAGCTCAGACCTTACAGACCTTTGATCCTGAACAGGCGAATCAAATAGAATTGGGCTTTAAGACCAATTTTTTCAATGGAAGGTTGAATTCGGTAGTCAGTTATTATGACATTAATGTGAAGGATAGGGTTATACCTGGTGAAACACCGTTCAGTCAAGTTCAGGGCGGCGAAGTACGAAGTAAGGGCTTCGAAATAGAAGTGAACGCCAACCCTATAAAAGGCTTGAACATAAGAGCTGGCTACAGTTATAACGATAGTGAGGTTATCCAAGGTTTAGAGTTCAGTTCTTATGCAGAGGAGGGAAGAAGGCCTTCTGACGCTGGGCCTAAAAACTTGTTCAACGCTTGGGCGAATTACCGCTTTCATACCGGTAACCTCGAAGGATTCGGTTTTGGTATAGGGGCCAACAGCGCCAGTGAAAGAGCGGTTTACGATAGTGCTGTAATAGGTAAGTTTATCCTGCCTGGGTATACTATTGCCAATGCCTCGGTTTTTTACGAAGCGGCCAAATATCGTATTGCCCTTAAATTGGACAATGCATTGAACGAAGAATATTATAAAGGTTGGTCGACTATAAATCCGCAGATGCCGAGGGCACTTTATGCTAATTTCACCTATCGATTTTAGAGGGTCGATATTTATGGTTATCTATGCGTGTTTATTGATCAATTCGACAATAGTTAAGTTTGAAAGATTAAATCAATGGTAAAAGGAGAGTTGCGAAAGAAGCTTTTGACAATACATAGAATTTTAGGTATTGCTACCGGTCTAGTAGTTTTTATCGTAAGTATTACTGGTTGCTTTTGGGTATTTAGAGAGGAAATAGAATCGTTGTATGTTGATTACGATAAAGTGACTCCTCAAGAAGAGAACTTCATTACTGTTACGGAAGCCCACGATTTAGCCAAAGTCGTTTTCCCTCAGAAACATATTCACGGTGCACTTTATGGAAAACGCGATGAGGCGGTCGAAGTCATATTCTATGAGATAGAGCCAGAGTTTTACTTTAGCGTTTTCCTCAACCCTTATTCTGGTGAGGTATTGCATATAAAAGACCATTTAAGCGGTTTTTTTGCCTTTATTTTGAAAGGACATGTTAGACTTTGGCTTCCGCCGGAAATAGGGGAGCAAGTAGTTTCCATTTCGATATTGCTCTTCATGCTTATTCTCGTTTCGGGCTTAATTCTGTGGTGGCCTAAGAAAAAATCAAATCTAAAACAAAGACTTAGATTTAAGTGGAAGCCCGGTACGCGATGGAAACGAAAGAACTTCGACTTACATTCTATAGTCGGTTTCTATGTTTACAGTTTGGCATTAGTATTGGCTTTTACGGGATCTGTTATGGCTTTTAATTGGTTTTATTATGGCTTTTACAAGGCGATAGGTGGTGAAAAGCGTGCTGAATTTTATATTCCAAATAATATAAATACTGCAGAGACCATTGAAATAGATGTATTACCTATTGATCGATTAATACCTCTTCTAAGGGAAGATTCGCCGAATGCCCTAAATTATGAGGTTCATTACCCAGCGACCGATTCAACAAGTATTTATGTAGAGGTGGCGCATAGTGAGGGTTTATATTATGATAACGACTATCGATTTTTTGACCAGTACACCTTAGAAGAAATCGAGACCAATGGTATTTATGGTAAATACGATGATGCCAAGTTCGCCGATAAATTGATTCGGATGAATTATGATATACATATAGGATCTATTGGTGGTATAATTGGCAAAATAATTGCCTTTTTAACGAGCTTGATTATTGCAAGTCTCCCCGTTACCGGTACTTTATTATGGTATGGTCGCAAGTATAAAAGCAAAAAAAAGACACCCAAATGGGCATCAAGTACAGTTTCGTAACGTCTTGAAATATAATAATCTATATCGACCATTATTGGGGAATAAGGCTATTTTAGATAAAACCAAACTTCTGAAAGTATGGTTCAATTTTAAATCAATCTAAATATAAATAATTGATTATCAGTTATTTATATTGTTTCTAAGAATGTGGCTCTTTAACTTTGAGTAAGTTTAATTTAAAAAGAAAGAAGTTATGTCTATAAGATTAGGAAATAGTTGTGGTAACTGCGAGAATTTAGTAGAAAGCAACGTATGCAAGGTTCATGGTGTAAAAGTAGGCAGTAGTTACACTTGCGATAGTTTTGAGATGAAAGTCGCACTCAAAGATAAAGAAAATTGCGTTAGCTGTGCGAGATATGAAACCAGTGATTGTGCCAACCCGCAAAAAGCGGCTCCTGGTATGTCGTGTGCTCATTGGGCCCCGCAGAATGCAAATGCATAATTAACAAAGCAAATAAGTAATAAAATCGGCTTTATATAGCCGATTTTTTTTGCTTTTTTTTGCATGAGAATGATATAGCTATTTCTGAGTTATGGGTTGAGATAATCAATTGGATAAACCTTTAAAAACTTATTGCCTCTGAGCAATTTTTACATATCGCTTTATTTTAAGTAAGTCCAAAAGTTATTACTGAGTTCTATCGACCATACTCTTCACTGTTTTCGGTTATTTTAAAAAGAAATTTCCAAACTAATTCAGACGGTCTGAACACCTATAGAATTACCAATTAAATTCACTACATTTGCACGCAATTAAATCCTTAATTGCTATGCAAGCCCACCTTAACAAAATACTCGGAGAAGGTCTTACTTATGACGATGTACTGCTAGTACCGTCCTATTCTGAAGTGCTTCCTAGAGAAGTGAACATTCAAACCAAATTTACTCGTAACATCACTATCAATGTGCCAGTGGTATCCGCTGCTATGGATACGGTTACGGAATCAAGAATGGCAATCGCCATTGCCCAAGAAGGGGGTATCGGGGTACTGCATAAGAATATGACTATCGACCAGCAAGCTATCAAGGTGCGTAAGGTAAAACGAGCGGAGAGTGGCATGATCTTGGACCCTGTTACTTTGCCCTTAGACAGTAAGGTCAAAGATGCGAAGGCTAGCATGAAAGAGTTTAGTATAGGGGGTATTCCTATCGTTGATGATCAAGGTAAACTTTTGGGCATAGTAACCAATCGCGACCTTCGCTTTGAAAAAAACAATGAAAGGCCTATTTCTGAAGTTATGACCTCTGAGAACTTGGTTACTGTAGGTGAAGGAACTTCATTGGAGCAAGCTGAAGATATTCTTCAAGAGAATAAGATTGAAAAACTTCCTGTAGTTGATAAGGATTATACCTTGGTCGGACTCATAACTTTTAGGGATATTACGAAGTTAACCTTAAAGCCAAGTGCCAATAAGGATCAATATGGTCGATTACGTGTCGCCGCTGCTATTGGGGTGACGCCAGATGCCGTCGATAGGGCAGAAGCCTTGGTTGAAGCTGGGGTAGATGCCGTTGTTATTGATACTGCCCATGGCCATACCCGGGGTGTTGTCAATGTACTGAAAGAAGTAAAGAAAAAATTCCCTGATCTTGAAGTTATAGTAGGGAATATTGCGACGGCCGAGGCCGCCAAATATTTGGTCGAGGCAGGCGCTGATGCTGTTAAAGTAGGTATAGGGCCTGGTTCAATCTGTACAACCAGAGTAGTTGCCGGTGTTGGGTTTCCACAATTTTCAGCTGTTCTTGAAGTCGCTTCGGCCATAAAAGGAACAGGAGTTCCTGTAATTGCAGACGGTGGTATTAGATATACAGGTGATATCCCTAAAGCGATTGCTGCAGGTGCAGATACGGTCATGTTAGGATCACTTCTGGCAGGTACCAAAGAATCTCCCGGGGAAACGATTATTTATGAAGGCCGAAAATTCAAGTCGTATCGTGGCATGGGATCAGTTGAAGCCATGAAAGAGGGCAGCAAGGATCGTTACTTTCAAGATGTGGAAGACGATATCAAAAAACTGGTGCCTGAAGGCATTGTGGGTCGTGTACCGTATAAAGGTGAACTTTATGAAAGTATTCACCAGTTTATAGGTGGATTACGTGCCGGAATGGGTTATTGTGGAGCGAAAGATATTGAAGACTTAAAAGAAAAAGGAAAGTTCGTTAAAATTACTTCTAGTGGTATTGCTGAAAGTCACCCGCATGATGTTACCATCACCAAAGAGTCGCCAAATTATAGTAGGTAGATTTTAACGCAACCTAATTATCGAACTTACATCTAAATAATAAAGGGGTGTTATGAAAAAGCTGAATACTGTTATTTTCTCATTGCTTCTTCTTGTTGTTTCGTGTTCGGATAATGACGATGAAGTGGACTTGGAACATCCGGAATTAAAGGGCACATGGCTTTTGGTCGAGCGAAGGCCTGGCGATGGAAGTAGTCGTGGTTTTGAAAAGGTAGATAGTGAAAAACAAATTATGTTTTTTGAGGATGGTACTTTCAAGTCAAATGGAAATTTATGTTATAATGACACTTCTACAGAAGAGAATACTTCTGGGGCTTATGTAATTAACGATACTATAATAACACAGTTTACTTTTGATAACTACTTAGTGCCCGAAGATTGTGATTCTGAAAATCGTGTGGTATTATACCTCTCCATGGAGAAAAGTTCATTAATATTGACGTATCCAGGTTTTGAGGGTAGTGCCCAGATATATCGGAAAAATTAGTTATACTATTTCCCCTTTCCTGAGTAGGCTTCCCAATCCTTATCCTTGTAAATATTATCGCCAAAATATCGTGCGATATTCAGAAAAGGTTTCGGTTTTTGATATCCGGGTACGGGTGAAAGCATATTCATTTCCTCATCTAAGAATATAGTGGTCGGGTAGCTTAACCTGCCTTGCAAAAGAGCGGCGGCCAATTCATGGTACCCTTTTCTGCCCGAAGGCACGAATTTATAGGTCTTTCCTTTGAACTCAATGGGTTCTTTGCCTTCGCCATCTAATTTTACCATATAGAAGTTGTCGGTCATATACGCCGCTACTTCAGAGTTTTGAAAGGTGTCTTTATCCATTTTTTTGCACCAGCCACACCAGTCGGTGTAAACATCAACAAAAATTTTCTTCGGATTTTTTTCTGTAGTGGCCAACTCGGTAGCCTCATCCCAGCTTAACCATTCAACTTCTTGAGCATTAGCAACACATATAATGCTAAGAAATAAAATTAATGTTAAGGCGCTGTGAGATAGGGTAGTTATAGATGTCTTCATTATGTTCGTTAGCTTTGGTACCATTGGTCCAACAATTATACCAAAGCTAACGAAAAATAATAGCTTTTTATTTTGCAGTTGCCTTTTCCTTTTTAGGTGCGAAAAGGTCTTTAACATCTACCTGGTGTTTGATGAGGTCGTCAAATGACTCTCGCTCACGTATCAGAATCGCTTTTCCTTCGTGCCAAAGTACTTCGGGTGGTCTGAATCTAGAATTGTAATTACTGGCCATAGTGAAGCAATAGGCGCCCGCATTTTTAAAACAAAGAATATCTCCTTCAGAAATCTCATTGATCCTGCGATTGCTGGCAAAAGTATCGGTTTCACATATATAACCGACCACTGAATAATAGCGTTCTCTACCCTGCGGATTTGAAATATTTACAATTCGGTGCGATGAACCGTAAAACATAGGTCTTATCATATGGTTGAATCCAGAATCGATACTGGCAAAGACTGTTGAGGTTGTTTGCTTTACAACATTAACCTTTGCTAAAAAATTACCGGCTTCACTGACCAAAAACTTACCTGGTTCGAAAGCCAGTGTCAGTTCTCTACCGTATTCTTTACAAAATTCGTTGAATCGAGAACCTAATTTTTTACCTAGCTCTTCGACATTGGTTTCTATATCACCATCATTATAAGGTACTTTAAAACCGCTACCGAAATCGATGAATTCAAGATCCTTGAAGTTCTTAGCGGTTTCAAATAGTATTTCAGATGCATATAGAAATACATCTATATCTAAGATGTCGCTACCGGTATGCATATGAATACCGTTGATGTTCATTTTGGTAACATCAACGATTCGTAGTAAATGTGGAATTTGATGAATACTGATTCCGAATTTAGAGTCGATATGACCTACGGATATCTTTGAGTTTCCGCCAGCCATCACATGCGGATTGATACGAATACATACTGGAATATCAGGGTGTTTACTACCAAATTGTTCTAAAATAGAAAGATTATCGATATTTATTCGAACCCCTAGTTTAGAAGCTTCTTCAATTTCTTCCAACGATACACCGTTAGGGGTGAAAATTATCGATTCGGGCTTGAAACCGGCCAGAAGACCTAATTGAACCTCTTGTATAGAAACGGTATCAAGTCCGCTGCCTAAACTGTTCATCAATTTAAGTATCGCAACATTCGAAAGTGCCTTCGCGGCATAGTTCAGTTTCAATTTCTTTACTGTGCTGAAAGCGTCGGTAAGACGTTGAAATTGAGAAATTATCTTTTCCGAATCATATACATAAACCGGATCTCCATAAGTTTTTGCTATCTTGAGCAAATCGGCATTGTTCATAGTACTTAGCAGTTTTAAGCAAAATTAAACTCTTCTAGTGATATGGGCAAGAAATCAAGCTTAGAGTTTAAAAATAAAACAAAATGTTATATATAAAACATTTGATGATTTGAACTAACATTTGCCGAAGATTCTTTTGAGTTGTATTTTTAGACGAAAATTTGATCTGATGAAACTGCCATTTTTTCCATTGCAATCTATCTTCTTCCCCGGGGAAACCGTGCCCCTTCACATTTTTGAGGAACGTTATAAAGAATTAATCAAAGACTGCCGTAATGAGGCCATCACCTTTGGTATACCTGTTTACATTCATAATAATATGGTATACGGTACTGAGGTGCAGCTGGTCGAAATCGTAAATACATACGAGAGTGGTGAAATGGACGTTACTTGTGTGGCGAGACAAGTTTTTCGCATTCTCAGCTTCAACAATCATATGAATAACAAATTGTACGCGGGTGGTGAAGTGCAGTTTTTAGATAACCAAAATGATGCCGAACCGCAATTGAAGCAAGAGGTACTCGATAGGTTACATGAACTTTATGAACTGATGGACGTACCTTTTTCGCCCTTACCGGTCGAAAAGTTCAATAGTTTCGTGTTAGTTCATAAAATGGGCCTGTCTTTCGAGCAAGAATATCAGTTGTTGCAAATGCCGAAAGAAAGTGAACGTTTGGCATTTATTAAAACCCATCTCTTAAATACTATTGGTGTTCTTTCAGAGGTTGATCGAACCAAAAAAACTATTGATATGAATGGTGATTTTAGAAATTTCGACCCTCTGGATTTCAAGGATTTTGAATTATAGGCCCACTGAGGTATTAAGTTCTTTTGAAAACAGCGATTATATTGGTTGACTGTATCCTCAATATTTCTTTTCCCATAAAGTTTTCCCTCTAACAATACGTCCTTACGGTGAGAAAAGTATCCTTTGACTGCTCTCCACTAAGATTTGGAGGGTCTCAAGGTCAATAATGCTACTGCTTTTTATCACCTTTCTTTTAAAGGCCCTGAGGCGGTTGTCGAAACTAACCTAGTCTATAAAATTAGTATTACCAGTACAAATAAGGGCGACGTATTCTTTTTTCTTATTTCAGACTGCAACATATTTGAAGAGTAATGCTTCTTTTTCTTCGTCATTTATAATAACCTTGGCAATGTCTTTTACTCCGAACAGTAATTTTCTACTACCTTATTGTCTAACTTTGACTTCATCTATGAGATATGTTGCGTCATCAAGAAAATATTTTGCCGGGACTTCAAGTATGCTGTATTCTTTCATATTGAGCAATCCATTTCAAAAACTGTTATTATAAAATTGAATTTCATAATAGCATTCGTGAAGAATTTTGGGTTGTGACCATGTGTTCTGTGAAGATATTTTAAAGTCTCTTTGACACAGAACCTTTTACCTCCATATTTTTTTTGAATTTGCAGCTTCTAAATTGGAAAATCAACCAGCAGTTACCTATTTTTGCTGCTGAACCTAAAATATACCCTTACATATGAATCTTCACGAATATCAAGGAAAGGAAATTTTGGCCAGTTTTGGTGTGCGCATTCAGCGTGGTATCGTGGCCCACAATGCAAAGGAGGCTGTAGAGGCTGCCAAACAACTGACTGCTGAAACTGGCACCGGATGGCACGTTATCAAGGCCCAAGTTCATGCTGGGGGTAGAGGTAAAGGTGGCGGAGTAAAGTTGGCCAAGAACCTGAAAGAAGTGGAAGAGTTGGCAGGTAATATTATCGGTATGAATCTTATTACACCGCAAACATCTGCCGAAGGTAAAAAGGTGCATAAGGTTTTAGTGGCCGAAGATGTATACTACCCAGGGGATAGTGAGCCTGACGAGTTCTATATGTCAGTTCTTTTGAATAGGGGAACAAGTAGAAATATGATAATGTATTCTACCGAGGGAGGTATGGATATTGAGGAAGTTGCCGAGAGCACACCTCATTTGATATTTACGGAAGAAATAGACCCAGCAACAGGTTTATTGCCTTTTCAAGCGCGTAAGATAGCTTTCAACTTAGGCTTATCGGGTACAGCATTCAAAGAAATGACCAAATTCGTTACTTCACTTTATAAGGCCTATGTCGAAAGTGATTCGAGTATGTTCGAAATCAACCCGGTATTAAAGACTTCCGACGATAAGATTATGGCAGTCGATGCCAAAGTTTCTATTGATGATAATGCCCTTTTCCGTAGAAAGCAGTACGCAGAAATGCGCGATTTACGCGAAGAAAACCCAATCGAGGTCGAAGCACGTGAAGTTGGTCTTAATTACGTTGATTTAGATGGCAATGTCGGATGTATGGTAAACGGCGCCGGATTAGCAATGGCCACGATGGACCTTATTAAAATGGCCGGGGGCGAACCAGCTAACTTTTTAGATGTAGGTGGTACGGCAGATGCGAAGAGAGTAGAAGAGGCTTTCCGGATCATACTTAAAGACCCAGAGGTAAAAGCGATATTGATCAATATTTTTGGAGGTATCGTAAGATGTGATCGAGTTGCGCAAGGTGTTGTCGATGCCTATAAGAATATGGGAGATGCCATAAAGGTGCCAATTATTGTTCGTTTACAGGGTACTAATGCTGAACTGGCGAAAGAAATTATAGATAATTCAGGATTGGCCGTTCATTCAGCGGTTCAATTTCAAGAGGCTGCCGACAAAGTCAAAGAAGTATTGGCGTAAAAGCGTTCAGAAAATTGATAAATAAAAAAAGGGCAGTCGTTTAGATTGCCCTTTTTTTATTCAAAATTTTGAAATATTCAAATGAAACGAAAACGTTTTAGTCAAGAACGACGAAAAAACTACATTTTCGTTAGATTTTTACTTAATTTTTAATTATTAATATTATAAGGTGTTAAATTTTAGCAAACTCGTAATTTAAAGACCTTTTATTGTATTATCTTTAACGATAATTAGTTGGAAACCAAATAAATATCCCAAAGATGAAAAAGATTTTTTATACATTAATTGCAGCACTTGTGTTAAATACAGGTCTGGCTATAGCAGCCGATTATGAGATAGATGTAGTGCCTTCAAAAGCAGTTGCATCTCAAGTTTATAAAATGCTAGATGTGCCTAATATTCCTGATGATATACGTGGGCATAAGGCCGAAGTTCGATTGGCGGTAGATAGAGGTAACTATTTACGAATTCTTACCATAGAAACCGAAAGTCCGGCTTTGAGCGAATTCATTAAAAAGAATGTCGATTTTCAAAGATTGGCCAAAGGTACTTTTGAGCAAGGTGTGGTTTACAAAGTACCCATTGAGGTGAAAGAGTAAAAATTACAATTTAAAGTGAAAAAACCTCTGAAGAAACAGTTCTTTCAGAGGTTTTTTTATTTGCTACATCTATCACCTAACTATCTTCGCTAGGTTGTGGCGATGTGTTCAGACCGACATATTCGCCAAAGGTGGCCGATTCAATCTCACTTTCTTTAGTGCTTTTTAGTTTAGCGAAAATCGAAGGTATAAATGATAGTCCTATCATAGTGCCACTGGCAGCCAATAACACGTATGGGTTTACAAATAATTCGCTAAAGGAGAATATTCCGATTATTAAAATAGTCGAAAAAGGTAGAGAGCAAGCTAAGATATTAACTGCAAAATTAATATCAAATGTAGGGCTCTTTTGTTCGTCACCATCTTCTAGGGCGCTGACCGCGCTCATATGGGCAAATGGCCAAAAACTACAAGAGCTTTGAGGGAAAACGACCAAGAGTAGAATTAATGCAGGTGTCAACGCAGAAAATATAAAGACAAATATCGCAGATAGTAAAAAAGTGATTCCTGCACGTCTAGCTAATAAAGATAGAATAACGCCAAATTCACCTGATTTTATCCGTACTGCCATACCAATAAAGAGGAGTACTAGCGGCGTCATCAGAATTTTCAATTTCTCGATGGTGCCTTGTAAAAATACGGGTAACGACCCCATATTCAACCCCAATGCCAATAGAACCAGACCTATAATGATAACCATATTGATAGGTTCTTTTAATAGTGACATAGCTAAACTTTTAAGTTTACTTGAGGTTGATGCTTTAGCATCTTTCAAGGCTCGTCTATGATACCAATGCATAGCAAGCATATAAAGTAGTATAAGCCCGAAAATTTTGTTGCCCACATCTGCAAGTGCGGCAAGTGCCAAAGAGTCGTCACCAAGGTAAACGACTATAAAGGGAAAACAGGAAAGACCGGGTGCTAAAGAGGGTAGCAACATCATTATGGTTCTTCTCTTCGATTTTTGTTCTTTAGGTAGTGATGCGCCCAAGAGATACTTTGAAGATACCAGCATAATGAGGTTAAAGGTCAATGCTAGTAAAGGAAATATTAAAAGCGAACTTTCTAGTTTGATTTTTAGTAAGGCTACGAAAATTACGGCAGGTAAGGCTACACTAAGAATTATTGTTTTAACACCCTTAAGATCTTGCTTGGCTATCTTTTTCTGTAGTAGCAGACCAAGACCTATGATCAGCACAAGTTCTAAGGTGTTTTGAAGCGCGAAGTTCATAAGGTTTATATTTTAAAGTTGTACGAGTTGTATTTGAAGCGCAAATAGAAATAACCCATAGAGAGTCGGATTTTAACGTATCAAGGCAACATCACGCAAACCCGACTCAATGGGCTAACTTAACTTAAACGAGCACTTTCTGTAATGCAGAGGCGAAGATTTTCATCTCTTCCATAGTGCCCATGCTTACACGGCACCAATTCTTGTCCATGATATCAAACGCACGCACACCTACACCCTCAGCAGTCATTTTCTCAAGAAATTTCTTTCCTTCCATTTCTATGGGAAACAAAATAAAACTAGTGGAAGAAGGCACATATGAATACCCCATTTTCTCTAGGGTCGCATAGACAAACTCTCGGCATTCGGCATTCAATTTTCTTGATTTGTTCTGAAATTCAACATCGTCCATACTAGCACTAGCAGCATATACGGAAGGGTAGGTAATACCCATGCCGCCCCTTGTAATATCTTGAATCTTATCTAAAGTCGATTCTAATGCTGCGATATAGCCTACCCTTAAACCAGCCATACCATGAATTTTTGAAAAGGTTCTGGCAATGATTACATCTTTTCCTTCGGCGACTAGAGAAACCATACTCTTCTCGTCGCCATCTTCTAGAAAGCCCATATAGGCCTCATCTACAAATACGGGTACTTTTTCAGAAACACGAGAGCAGAAATCTACCAGCTCTGCGTGATCGGTCATGCTACCGGTAGGGTTATTGGGGTTACAGATATAGACCAATTTAGTCTCATCATCAATAGCGGCCTCCATGGCTTTTAGGTCATGAGACCAGTCTTCTTTTAATGGTATGGGTTTCCAAGATGCACCTGTTGCCTGAGCTACTTTGATCAAAGACATATAAGAAGGGTCTGCAGAAACTACGTTACCCCCTTCTGCAAACATGACCATGGCTGTTTTCTCCAACAAATCTGAGGAGCCGGGCCCCATCATAATATTTTCTATTTTCACACCCTCTTTGACGGCAATTTTGTCCATCAAATCAAATAATTCTCTCCAAGCGTATCTATTGCCAAGGTTGGTGGAGCCTTGAAAGGCTTTCACGGCCATTGGAGATGGACCATAGGGATTTTCGTTCGCGTTCAATTTCGCTAATAGCTTGCCGGTCTCAGGAAACGATTCTGCGTTGAATTCTTTGAAAAACGGACTGTAAATGGTTCTGCCCTGTGAATCGAATTTCAATTTGGCCATAGGAGTTTCCCCGAATGAAAGTTGAGGCATTACCATTGCCCCAGCAGCAGTTAAAGCGCCTCGCTTCAACCATGCTCTTCTGTTTAATTTTTCCATAGTGCTATATATTTAAGTTAAAAAAAGTTCTATTTTTAGTTTGTTTCGACCGGTTCTGCATTAGCGCCTATATCGCCAGAAGCCACGATGGTATCATCTGCAGAACTCAGATATATATTAATATGGGCATCTAGGTCGGCCAAAGAATCATAATATGATTCATCGGTAACCACAAAGAATTTACTAGATGAAAATTCGCCGGTAGACCCGTCAATGTCATCTAATTCGGTCATTGTGGTCGTTTCATCACCGACGGCACCGCTAAGAATAATCGCGGGGTGCATAATTTCATCAATGGTATTGTATAATGATACCTGAACCAAAGTTTGGTCTAAAGTGGTGTTGTAAAAGACCACCCTGCCATAAACATTGGAGCCCATAGGGTCGGTAGATTCGATGGTGTATGCCATGTATGTATTGAGCGTGCCACCGCCTTCTGCAGTTGTTAATACAGGTTCTAATCTTTCTTGTTCACAAGAGGTGAAGCCTATTGTTAGCGTAAGAATTAAGATAATTGCTCTATATGTTTTCATAATCTTCTTTTTAATATTACTGTTACCTTCAATTACAAGTTAATGGTTAGTCTTCCAAAATAATAGGCGCCTGCAGAACCTTGTTGGTATTGAGAGTAAAGATTAAATCCACGTAGTTCGTATCTTAATATTTCTGGATACTCGTTAAAAATATTGTTGCCACCAATTGTTAAGCTTAAGGCATCAGTAAACTCGTAAGTTAGACCTACGTCGGTAGTGAACTCGGGCGTAAAGTACTGATCGGCGTAGCCTTGTATGCCTTCAGGCACTAAAGTTCTTAGGTTGTTGTCTCTAGTTTGTACAGACCCGTATCTGGTACCTCTGAGCATAGCTGAGAACTTACCGATAGAATAGTTGACCGTACCGATAATTTTGCTACTCGGCGTACCGGTTTCGAACTGACCGATTAATGAACGACTGACGTAGTTATCGGTTAATTCTTCATCGGTAAGGTTAGTGTTGAGATCAGGAAGATTAACATCTTCGAATTTGTTTTCTCTGAAAGTACCTGCCAAAACAAAACCTAATTTACTATCACCTAATCTAGTATTGTAATTAACTACCGCCTCTATACCTTTTGTACTTATATCACCACCGTTGATCCTAAAACTTGCCAAACCGCTACCGATTATTGGGTCTAACACAGGTGCGTCGGTAGAATCAAATTCCCCCGTTTCAAAAATTCTGTCGAAAATGTCAATTTTATAAGCGTCAACAGTTACGTCAAACTTGCCAATTTTAGTGGTGAAACCTAAGCTGTAGTTTCTAGATCTTTCTTCTTGTAAGGCTCCGATGCCCAAAGCACTGGCTGCAGAACTATTGTTTGGGTATAAGGTACCGTCGAAGGGCACCAAATCGATAAAAAATGTATAACTGTGCGAGTAATTCAATTCTTGTAAAGAGGGTGCTCTGAATCCGCTACTGAAAGAGCCTCGAAGTGAAAAGTTGTCTCCAATTGCATAGCGACCTGCCAATTTACCGGTCAATACGTTACCAAAATCTGAGTAGTTTTCTACTCTTAACGCACCTGACATTAAAAAATCTTCGGTCAGGTCAAGCTCCATATCCACATAGGCTGCCATTACTGACCTCCAGCTATTGCCTTCGTTTTCGGGTGCGAATCCTCTAAAACACTGGCAGTTCAAGGCGTAATTTTTAACCAATAATTGACTAACTCCGGCATATTCCAATGTAGTCGGATTTCCAAGTTCGTCTACGTACGGATTTCCATTCAAATCTTCTAGAGGAAAGCCATCCGGTCCGATCAACGATTGGTTGTCTTCTGTTGCGGTGATAACCCCTGCATCTCCAGCTGTCCAGCTTTCTTCCTGTCCGGCTTCGATAATATAGTTTTCGAATCTTAGTTCACCACCAAAGGCTATGTTTAGGCCTGAAAGAATGTCTTCATAAAAATGAGAAGCATCCATATTGATGGTATTTTGTAAAAAACTATGGGTGCCGAGGTTCATATCAGTCGGCGAACCTGTACCGATACTGGCATTCCAAGTATTGAACATTCCATATTGTGCAGAGTTGGTGCCGAAGGTATTGCTCAGGTCGAAATCATAGTCTCCGATCATACCTGTGATGCCCGCTGCCAATGAAATGTTATACTGGTCATTATAGATTTGTGGGCGAAAACCATTGGGGAATAAATCATAACTGGCCCTGTCTGATTGAGCAGCTCTTCTGTAAAAGCAGCTATAAGCATCGGAATACTGATAACCAATATCGCCAAAGGCATAGAAATCGGAAGTTTCCGTTAACGGACTCTCTAAGTTAAAAGCCAAGCTCATATTTGTTTTTGCCGGAAGGCCCGAATAGGTAGAAACATCAATTTGTTCAATATTTCTTGCGGCCATTAAACCCTCTACAGTTTGAAGAGAGCTAATTAGGTTGGCATCGCCACTTGCTTGCGCGGCAATTAATTCTGGGTTGGTTATTATCGGATTTCCGTTTACGGTAGTTCGGCCATTTGTTAGGTATAAATTATCATAAAGAGGGGCTCTGTCAAGTGATAAAACGGTAGGCCGTATGGTCCTTTCCGACTGGGCCAACATTATAGAGGCATTAAAGTATCCTCCGTTTTCAAAGCCAATACCGTAATTACCGTCAAATTGAAAATTCTGCCCGTCCCAGCCATCGATAGACCTATTGAGTTCTCTTTCTTCAGGGGTAAGTGAAGATTCATCATAGCCAATTTTGTTGGTGTAAGCTCCGGCAGTCAAAGTTCCTTTGAATTCACCGGTGCCCTTTTTCATTACCATATTTATTACACCGGCAATGGCATCGGAACCATATTGTGCCGATGCCCCATCTCTAAGTATTTCTATACGGTCTACACCAATCGAGGGAATAAACCTCATGTCTACACCAGGGCCTGGGGTACCGGTTTGGTTGCCGGCCAAAATTGCAGAGGTGTGCCTTCGTTTACCGTTGACGAGCACAAGCATTTGGCTAGCGGCGAGCCCCCTTAGACTAGGTTGGCTTACAAAAGAAGAAAGGTCGCCACCTCCACTCGTAAAAGCAGTGAAGGATGGCGCTGCTGCCGTTAGCATCTGTGAAATGTCTTGCTGTGGCATGTTAATGGCTTCTTGAGAAATGTTGATTACATCTACAGGTACGGGGGTGTCCAATTTCGACCGTCCCTGTCTACGTGAGCCGATGACAATGGTTTCTAACAATTGTTCGGCTGCAGGAACGAGAATAATATCGATTTGTTTTTTACCGTCAACGTTTATTTCCTTTGACGCAAAACCCAATGATGAGAAAATTAATATAGCGTCTGCTGGCGCGTCAATTGTGAACTCACCGTCAAAATTGGTAGTGGTGCCCTTGGTGGTACCTTTAATGATTACATCGCTACCGGGTAAAACTACCCCTTGGTCATCGACAACCTTTCCGGTTATCATTATCTCCTGCGTGTAACCTACGGAGATTGCAGTTAGCAATAAGAATGACAGTATTAGAGCTTTCTTCATATAATGCATGTTTTTAGTTGGTACTAAGCATGTATTTGGCAGCCATGTCCCATTCATTATTTGAATGTCATGGGGGCAAATAGAGTGAAAGAAAAGTTCCGGATACTTTACTTAGTTGTTCTCGTTTTTGACGAGATAACAACAAGACAATATTACCAGTAGTTTTTCATATAAAAAAATGTGAAAACGCTTGAAAAGCTCCTGTTTATGGGGTTTATGGAAGATAATTCTAACGAATAAAAAATTTATGGGTTTTTTTCTACCGAATCGATAATACGTATCTAGATGATGGTTAATTAATTGTTAATTAGATAGAAAAATTAAAAAAATCATTTTTATGACATCAAAAATTTGAGTAATCAAAAAAAATACATTTTTCATTAAATATGGCTGTTTATTGACATATTATTACGCTTTTTTTCAAAAGCTTGAATTAAATTTACTGAAATCGCGTATTTAACAAATTTTATTGAATAAAAAACAGCTTTAAAATGATAATCTGTTGATTTTGTCAGAAAGAAAATTAACGATTGACCTATAAAAATGTATTTATGAAAGACAAGCTTGACGCCGTAGACCATAATATTTTATCGATCCTTTCAGAGGATGCCCAAATGAATTATACCGAAGTCGCAAAACGTGCCGGAATTTCTCCCGGAACCGTACATATGCGTACCAGAAAAATGAAGAATTTAGGTGTAATCAAAGGAGCTACCTTGTCTATCGACTACAGTAAACTTGGGTGGAAAATGACCGTTTTTTTAGGTCTCTTCTTGAGGGAGGCATCTCTTTATAAAAGTGTAATCGACGCTTTAAGCAATGTTCCTGAAGTGGTCAAAATTCATCATAGTACGGGCAAGTATGATATTTTCGTAAAAATACATGCGAAAGATAGTTTGCATTATCGACGGCTTTATCAAGAATCAATTTTGGTTATCGAAGGTATCAGAGATATTGAGTCGTTTATTTCGTTAGAAGAAAATATGAATCGGCATATCAGTTTCGGGGAATAATATTCCGACTAAGAATGTTTTCTAGAACTCTATTTTTTAAATCATCGACAGTGTGAAATAAATGTTAAAATGAGATGGGCCATGTAACAGAATATTGCATGCTTCGTCTTTTAAGTAATTCATCAAATCATCAATCATTTAAAAACAAAGTCATGAGAAAAATTAGTTTAGTATTAGCTGTTGCGATGTTACTATCGACCGGGAGTGTATTAGCGAACGATTTAAAGCCAAAAAAATCGGGCAAGAGTCTTTCAAGTCAAATTTCGGAAATGTTGAGTGAAAACTCATTTACAATAAACGAAACAGATTTAAGGGCTCAAGTTCGATTTACTCTCAACAATGAGCAGGAAATCGTTGTTCTATCCATCGATGCCGATGATGAAATCTTAGAGGATTTCGTTAAGGCGAAATTAAATTACAAAAAAGTGGAATTGGAAGATTATCAAGAAGGTAAACTGTACACGGTAGGTGTGCGTATCAAGAGATGATATAAATTGAAAATCTATAAAAATCCTGATTGGTAATCACTGATCAGGATTTTTTGTTTCCCTTTCTCTGGTTAGGTTTATTTTTGTATTTAACATTCGGCATCGCTTTGTCAATGCTTTTCAGTTGCTTATCTTTAAAACTTTCCCTACTCTTTTCTACAGGTTTGGGCTTAGGTTTTGCGAGTACTTCGCTAGGTGTCTTAGGGTTTTCTTTTGTTCCTCTTAGGTGTAGTACCAGTCCGTTTAGAAAATTACGTAATATCTGATCCCCACATTCTCTGTAATTGGGGTGGTCTTCTTTTCTAAAAAACGCCCCCAATTCACTTTTACTGATGCTAAAATCAACAAGTTTTAAAATATCTACGATTTCGTCATCCCTTAGCATCAAGGCGACGCGTAGCTTTTTAAAGACATCGTTATTGGTCATAACTAATTTTTTGGCAAGGTATTACAAATTATACGTACTTCAATACGAATATAGATTTAACACCGGGGTATGATTCGTTTTTGTAAATTAGTAAATAATAAGAATTAGACTACATTTTAATCTTTTCTCATGCCTACACAAAAAGAAAAATTAAGTATACTTTCTGAAATGATCGAATTTGCCAAGGTCGATGGCAAGATTAAAGAAATTGAATTCAATTTTTTACTTGGTGTAGCCGATCAGTTGGGTGTCGATAGAGAGACTTTTAATTCTCTTTTTGTTTCAGATACTGAGCATGTCATTCCTAAATCGCAGGCCGATCGTATTCTGCAGTTCCATAGATTGGTACTGTTGATGAATGTAGATACGGTTCAAGAAGATGTTGAGGTAACCCGGTTACATAATATAGGTTTAGGAATGGGTTTACCTCCCAGTGCCATTCAGCAAGTACTTACGGTGATGAAACAATATGCTGATGGTGTTGTTCCGCCTAAAGTTCTGATCGATATTTTTAAGGTACACTACAATTAAGTATACAAGAGCCAGTTTTTAAGAGCGATTTTCTCAAATTACCGCTATAAAGCTGAATAAAACGCCAATGTGGCAGTGTTCAATGCGAGATAAGCGCCATATTGGCACTATTTTTCGGTTGGTATATGATTTGCCTTTCTATGGTGAATTTGATTTTTAACCTTAAAATATAAATATTATGAGTATAGTTAAAAGAAACAATTTGGCATTTCCTTCACTGATGAACGAAATTTTTAAACCTGATTGGTTTGGTGGTATGGAAAATTTGAACTCCACAGTTCCTGCAGTAAATATTAAAGACAATGAAAAGGAATTTGAGTTAGAATTGGCCGTGCCAGGTAGAAAAAAAGAGGATTTTAATATTGAAGTGGATAATGATGTGCTTACAATCTCATCTGAAAAGAAGTATGATGATGAGGTGAAAGAAGAAAATTATACTCGTCGAGAGTTTGGTTTCTCTTCATTTAAGCGGTCGTTCACTTTGCCCGAAACAATTGATACCGATAAAATCAAAGCTGATTATTCAGAAGGGTTGTTGAAATTCGTACTTCCTAAAAAAGAAGAAGCTTTGCCAAGACCAAAAAGGTTGATTGAATTGAAGTAAGAAAGAGAACTTTTTACCTTGCTTAATTTGTTGAGGTAAGAGATTTTTAAGTTGAGTTGGTTAGTTGGAAAATGCCCTGATTTGAGTTTCAGATTTAGGGCATTTTTTTATGATTATTCTTAGTGTTTTTATATCAAAAAATCATGAAATTTTTACGATTAAAAAGATGGTTTTTCAATCTGATATTTCATCGATAATTTGAGAGGGTTTTAAAGTTTTAAAACTTGTGGAAAATGGAATTTTGATAAGCTTTAATTTCTTTGATTAGTAGATGATGGAGTTTGTAGGTTGGTGTAAATAAATTGTAGAAATTACTGTATGTGGCTTGAGAAGTTTAAATTTTAATGAAAGATTTTAGATTACATATTTGCTTTTTATGCGGACTAATGAAGTACTGTGTCAAAACAAATTTTAATTAGGTTTTTAAGTAAAATCTAATTTTTAGGTTAGACTAAAAATTGATATTAATTCATTAAAAACCAGATTTTAATGTGTGATTATATAATATTTTAGTTTAGATTTAGTGTGATATCTAAAACAATCACTTATCGCCTACAATTTACCCTTTTTCTTGTAATGATTTAATTTCATCTCTCAATTTTGCTGCTTGCATAAAGTCCAATTCCTTTGCTGCTTTTTCCATGGCTTTCCTTTTTTGACGAATTATTTTCTCAAGTTGTTCCTTGGTCAAATAATCGAGATCGGGTTCAGCGGCACGCATTTCTTCTTTTTCAAAATGGTAGGTCGAAACCGAGTTTTTAGCGAGCACACTATCCAAACTTTTATTGAGCGCTTTTGGGGTAATATTATGCTCTTGATTATAGGCCGTTTGTTTCTCTCTTCGGTAGGTGGTTTGGTCTATAGTTTTTTGCATACTATCGGTCACTTTGTCGGCATACATAATTGCCATACCGTTGAGGTGTCTTGCCGCTCTTCCTACGGTCTGTGTTAGTGATCTGTTGTTACGAAGAAAACCTTCCTTATCCGCATCTAAGATTGCTACTAAAGATACCTCTGGTAAATCCAATCCCTCACGTAATAAATTGACACCGATGAGTACATCGAATATTCCTTTACGAAGATCTTGCATGATTTCTACCCTTTCTAGCGTATCGACGTCGCTATGAATATATCGGCAACGAACATTGATTCTCGTAAGGTATTTTGCCAATTCTTCCGCCATTCGTTTGGTAAGAGTTGTCACCAACGTACGCTCGTCTTTTTCCACACGAAGTTGAATTTCTTCTACTAAGTCATCTATTTGGTTAAGACTTGGCCGCACTTCTATAATTGGGTCCAAAAGTCCTGTTGGTCGTATAACCTGTTCTACATAGACTCCTTGACTCAATTGCAATTCGTAATCGGCGGGTGTAGCACTTACATATATAACTTGATTTTGAAGCGCTTCAAATTCTTCAAATTTAAGAGGACGATTGTCCATCGCAGCGGGCAGCCTAAAACCATAGTCCACCAAATTCACTTTTCGAGAGCGGTCACCACCATACATAGCGTGAACCTGTGGTATGGTCACATGGCTCTCATCGACTACCATCAAGTAATCATCAGGAAAGTAATCAAGCAAGCAGAAAGGTCGGGTACCGGGCTGACGACCGTCTAGATAGCGCGAATAGTTTTCTATTCCGGAGCAGTAACCCAGTTCACGTATCATTTCCAAATCAAAATTGGTACGTTCTTCAAGTCTTTTGGCTTCCAATGGTTTTCCGGTTTCCTTAAAGTAGTCGACTTGGGCTACCAAATCATCTTGAATTTGGTGAATAGCATTTTGAAGCACATCTTGTGAGGTAACGAACATGTTAGCGGGGTAAATGTTCAAATTTTCATATACTTCAAGAGCATTATTATTAAAGGGATCAAAGGCTTCAATTTCCTCTATCTCATCCCCAAAGAAGTGAATTCTGAAGGCATGGTCGTCATAACTGGGGAAAACATCGACGACATCACCCTTTACCCTGAAATTACCATTTCTAAAATCCGCAGTAGTACGCGAATAAAGACTTTGTACCAATTGGTGCATAAACTTGGTGCGTGCGATTACTTGGTCTTTTTGGATGGATATCACATTTTTCTGAAATTCCACCGGATTACCGATACCATACAGACAAGAGACGGAGGCCACTACAAGCACATCTCGTCGACCTGAAAGCAGGGAGGAGGTGGCGCTCAATCTAAGCTTTTCAATATCTTCATTGATAGAAAGATCTTTCTCGATGTATAGCCCCGATGTGGGTATAAATGCTTCCGGTTGGTAATAATCGTAGTAGGAAACAAAATATTCTACTGCGTTCTCAGGAAAGAATTGTTTGAATTCAGAATAGAGTTGGGCCGCCAAGGTTTTATTATGGGCCAATACCAAGGTAGGTCTTTGTACCCCAGCTACGACATTGGCGACGGTGAACGTTTTACCTGAACCGGTAACACCCAACAGGGTCTGGTAACGTTCATTGGACTCTATCCCTTCAGATAATTGCTTGATTGCTGATGGCTGATCGCCAGTAGGCTTGAACTCTGATACTACTTTGAATTTCATCCCCTAAAATTACGAAAGAACTATGGTTCGTGTAAGCTTGAAATCAATATTTAAAGGATGTTATCGTTTCAAGGTAAAATGCCCTCTTATTTCTTCTCCATTTTCAGCATAGGCGCGAAACCAGTAGTCTGATGCGGGCAGGGGAGAACCCTTGAAAGTGCCGTCCCAACCTTTCAAATTTGGGTCAATTATAGTTAGTAGATTGCCGTATCTGTTAAATATATGAATCGAAGTCACTGTAATTTCCCCTTGAAGCTTTGGGGTTATAAATTGCCAATGGTCGTTTACATTATCTCCATTAGGAGTGAAGAATTTAGGGAAGTCATCGCTAGTTAATTTTCTTTGAATAGAGGATTCGGTTATACCACATCCATTTTTATCTCTTACGAATACTTTATGAAAATCATTGGTTACATTGTGGAAAACTGAACTGTCTTGGTAGGGCCCACTTCTACTATCTAAAGCAAACTCATAGAGACCCTGACCTTCAGCAATTATGGCAACCTGCCCGTTACTTCTTCTATGATCTTCAATAGAATGTATGGTAGCCGAATCTGATGGAAGTACCTGAAAAATTACGGATTTACCACATTCAACCGTAGTAGTTGATTGTTCAATATTGTTATACGCTTCATATCGGTATGTACCAATTTTAGGAATATCTGCAATTTTCTCCGATGATATTAATGTTTCACTTCCATCAGAATTTACCATAAACCACCGGTAGCCATCTGCATCATCATCGCTAGAGATCCTTGTTGAAGGTGATCGGACGCAAAAGCCGATACGTTTTGGAAAATTTATATCTGGACTCAATGTAATTGATGTGCCTGTGAGATAATCATAATAAGGCCCACAATCGACGACTACTGAGGTAGTGATAAAGCTCTCCTCTCGGCAATTAATAGCATTTCCGATATCGTTATATGGTACTATACTCACAAAAATCTCTGTGTCAGCCGGTAAACCTTCAGGTGCTTCGTAATTTAGAACGTTACCAACGTCAAAACCATCTAGAACGTCCGTACCGCCAGCGCTAGTCCCAATAGACAGTATATAACCTGTAGCCGTTGGAGAATAAAGCCAATCTAACTGAGTTTCAGCGGCTATATTAGAGCTATTGTTTATTGGGTTTTTAAGCGAGGTGCAATTTGGTGCTTCTGTAATCTTAACGGTTCTAAAGGACTCTATTTCACATGTGGTAAAATCTTGGCCTGCTTTAAAGTATCCTATAGTAACATAGATTTTCGTGTCTGCCGGAAGTCCGACCTCAGGAATATAAAAATTATTTTGGCCTGAAGATCTTCGATTGACAATTTCGCCTCCTCCAGGTGTTGTTCCTAACGAAACAACAAAACCAATAATATTAGGTACGGCACTCCATCTTATGGGAGAATCAACAGCTATATCAACATCACCATCAACAGGAGTAGTTATTAAGGAACAATCTTGTCCAAAGCAAGTGAATGTCATTAAAATAATAATGGTTAGCGTTGCCGACCTCATTTTCTTGTTTTGTATGGAAACCTAATTAGAACAAGATAATACAAAATGTCTTGTGTAGCTCCTATGTCCGTTAGATGTTATGAATTATTGACTTATAGTCTAGGGAGCTAAATTGTGAAGGTTATGCCTAC
The DNA here is from genome assembly GCA_002813285.1 of Flavobacteriaceae bacterium MAR_2009_75. NCBI lineage: Bacteria > Pseudomonadati > Bacteroidota > Flavobacteriia > Flavobacteriales > Flavobacteriaceae > Flavobacteriaceae bacterium MAR_2009_75. The sequence continues at coordinate 811,142 of PHTZ01000001.1, read as the reverse complement.
AGGTCTCGTCTTTTCAATATCGCATAGGAGAGATAAATAAATAGACCAATCCAAGTTAGAACCACTGCTATTTCGTACCAGTGCACCTGATAATCAAAATTAAACTTTTCTCCCATCTGGGCTGCTACTGATTGAACGGCATTTAGTCGTGAAAAAGGTTCTTCTATCAAATTGGACATTGATTGCAGAGGAAAAAGATTTTTAATCATCTTAGCAGTTTCCCAAGAGACGAATTTCCAGCCTAAAAGCCCGAATAGCATTTGTTCTATAATCATCCAAAGAATTAAGAATCCGAGAGCAAAGGCGGACCGTTTTACTAGGATGCCCAAAAAGAGACAAAAAGAAAAGAAGCCAACTAATTTTATAAAGAAGGCCAAAAGAAATTCTAGGTCTGAAAATATAATGGAAATTTCGTTGAAATCAGAATAGGCAAGACCTAAAATCAATGAAACTGTGAAAACAAATAGCGTAGATATTAAGGCAAATGAAACTACCGTTAAAAATTTGCTCAGAATGAATTCTTTCTTTGATAGTCCGTCTATCAAATTCTGTTTGATGGTCTTATTGCTATACTCATTCGCCATCATCGAAACGATGACAATGGCCAAGAACAGTTTGAAAAGGGCAGTGACATAGGTGTTAAAGTGCCAGATATAAGGAAAGTTGAAGATGCCTTGGTCGGCAAGATGAAAATTTATAGGGCCAATATCAAATTTAATCGCTGCTACCAAAGCAATCGAAGTAAGCAAAAGAAAATAAGATACAATTAGAATTTTACTTATTCTATTGTTCCATAACTTGATGAATTCTATTTGTAAAAGTCTAGTCATAAGTTTTTAGTTCACTTGATTTTTGGTTAGTGTCAAGAATTGTTCTTCAAGACTTTCCTTTCTTTTTACCAGATGGGATAATATGATATCTTCAGCAATGAGTGCTTGATTTAATTCAGAGGCATCCATATCTTCTTTCAATATGGCGGTTATCAAATCATTCTCCACTTTTATCGAACCAAAACTGGCGTTTTTCTCTAAATAGGCCTTTAGACCGAGCGTATTTTCCGATTTCAATTCAAAAAAGCCATGGCTAGCCAACATGCCGTCTACACGGCCTGAATATAATTTCTCGCCTTTTCTTAGAATCACTACATGGCTACAGACTTTTTCGACCTCGTCAAGCAGGTGCGATGCCAGCAAAATTGTAGTTCCGTCTGCGGCTATTTTCTTTATAATTTGTCGTATTTGATGAATACCCTGTGGGTCTAAACCGTTAGTGGGTTCGTCGAGAATCAATATTTCAGGGTCGTTGAGTAGGGCAGAGGCAATTGCTAGACGCTGTTTCATGCCCAAGGAATAGGTCTGAAATTTACTATTCTTACGATCTAGTAAACCTACTAGCTCTAATTTTTCCTCAATCTTATCTTCGTCAACTTCTTTGATCTTACAAACCAGTTTAAGATTTTGAACAGCGGTCATATAAGGGTAAAAGTTGGGTCTCTCAATGATAGCGCCTACTTTTTTCAAGGCATTATGAGTAGATGTATGGCCATCGAACCAAAAAAAATCTCCCTCGGTACGGTTGACCACATTGAGAACTATGCCTAAAGTCGTTGACTTTCCGCTTCCGTTAGGGCCGAGAATTCCGTAGACATTTCCTTTTTCAATGGTAAACGATAAATTTTTTACCGCGGTCAAGTAACCGAATTTCTTGGTCAGATTTTTTACAGAAAGAATAGTTGCCAAGCCAAATGGATTTTACGTTCTCTAACTTGACGAGCAGAAAGACTTTTTGTTACACTAAGTGTTAATTTACCCTATAGGTAATTCTTCGATTGGTGATAATAGTCGTAGGAGCTTGGAAATTTATGGTAATAGTTTCAGAAGGGTCGTCCGAAGTTATGTTCGTATCGGTTTGGTCTTGACTATTGCTAGCGGTATTGGTTACCGAAGTGGTAGTCGTATAAATGTCAGGTAAATTCGCTCGAGCTATCAGGGATATTGTTTCTAAGTCTCCTTGCTCCATAGTGCCGATATTCCAGTTCGGATAAGTGAAGCTTCCTTTCGATATTGCCGATGATACAAATTGTAAACCGGTGGGAAGTAAATCGGTAATTACTACATTGGTAATATCGTTTACGCCTAAGCTTTCCACCGTAATGGTAAACGTAACTAGTCCGTCATTAAACACGGTATTGGTATCTGCCGTTTTTTTAATGACTACGTCGGGTAAGCAATAGTACGCGGCAATTGGTTGCGAGTCGTACGTACATCCGCCTTTGGTTACTCTTACATAGTAATCGCCCGCTTGATTGGGTGTAAAACTTGAAAATATGGCTCCCGGTACTTCTGTGCCATCTTGAAACCATTGATAGGCGTCAAAATTCGCATCTACCACCTCAATCACCGAACCAGGGAGACATCCTCCCCCGGTTACCTGCAAGTCAACATCAGGCACTGTATCGAAGCCCGAAAAGTATCCTGCTACACCGCGTGCTCCATTAAAACCTACAAATCCCACTGCAATCGGCCCCGTAGAGTTTACACTTACGTTACCGGTCAAATTGGGAACATAAAAGGTTTTCCAGAGTGAATTTCCAGCGACGGGAGAGGAGGGGGGTAAGGTGATATTTCCTGTGCCATCGGTAACTGTAATATTTCCATCGGGAGTTGTAGTGGAAGCAACTATTGTTACACCTCCTGTTACGTTTATTCCCGCCACATTTCTAATGTCAGGTATGTTGTCCATGTGGTCAGGAAGTAAACAATTTACAGGGGCTACAAAATTAAGACCTTGGGTGTAAGCGGCCGTTGACCCTCCCATACATTGATAGGCGTAGGCATCTTTCGAGGTAGACACGTACATATTCGCACCAACCGAGTTGGAAGAATAATAGCTGCTGGGGATTTCAAAATAATCACCATTGTTGATGGTCGCGATTGGGGTCGTAGAGCCGTTTACATATATAGCCGTATTGTTTTGGGTAGCTATAATTAATGGAAACTCGGTCCAACCATTACTGCTGCCATTACCGCGAATAAACACATAATCCTTACCGATTCTATCTTCAGGAACTGGTTGGTCAATACCGGCGTCTCTATTAGAGTTATTTGCCTGTCTACCATAATTTAACGAACCATTACTGATAACAATATTTTTATCCGAAACGATACTGGCACCTATCCACCCTTGGCTTTGAGCCGCGGAAAAGGTGTTTCCTAAATAGGCTTCAAAGACGAAAGATTCATTAGCATTCAGAGTAATCTGATAGGTGTCGTCTGTCAGGGCCGTAGCGTTGGCTCCAGAACGAAATGTACAATTTGGGTCGTACCCAAAGATATCAATGGTCGTATTATCTTCAGTGGCCATTATACCTACTGTATTTGATTTAGATACGTGGGTACCTAAATTTGGGACTCCACCCCACTTAAATCGAGTACCCATAGCGGCTCTACCCTTGGAGGTAAGTGATGCACCCTGCGATCCGGATCTACCGCGATAATTGACATAAAATTTATCACCGCTAGGCGCTTCGAACCTCAGTCCTCCATCAGTAATCACTACCCCTGTATGGGCGTTGTCAACCAATGTTATGTTGTTATCACCATTGGCAAGAGTATATACGGCGGGTGCAGTATTCGAAATATTAAAAGTAGCGATAATGGCATTGCTGGTGCCCCTATAGACATTCACGGTAAATGTCGTGGTCTCAGGGGTAGATATATGTACCTCTTGTTGTTGAATAGCCTGATTATTGGAGCCTTGTTTTAAAGGGGGCAAATAATGAAGGTCACTCAACTGGGCAAAAGCACCCGTACTGAGTATAAAAATCAATATGAATAATTTATTTTTCATTCTATCTGTAAAGAGTAAAGTGACCGACAAATTCTCTGGTGTCAGATTCACCATTTAATTTGATGATATACCAATAATCTCCTGATGGTAGATTGCTGTTCTGGTAAATTCCATCCCAATCGTCTTCATTATCCTTGAAAGTATAAACAGTTCTTCCATATCTATCGTAAATACTGATGTAGATGTCAGGGAAGATTTCCATGTTTTTAGGTTGCCAAATATCGTTGGCACCATCGCCATTCGGTGTAAAGAAATTAGGGATTTCAATATCTATGAATTCCATAAAAATACTAGCAGAGGCCTCACAACCATTTTCGTCAATAACCGTTACCAAATAAGTGTCGGTTTCTTTGATGAAGTAGGTATTGTCAGCGCCATTGCTAACATCGCCAAAGTAAATCGTGTACTCTTCTTTGCCTCCCGTGACCGTTGCGGTTATTTCGTTGATATTGGTCTGGGTTACCGCAATTTGTAACGGTTCATAGTCATCGATAATAAAGTTGTGTGTCGCAATACAGCCATTTTCATGGGAAATAGCAACATAATGGTTACCTGGGGGTAAATCTCTAAAGAATGGATTTAACTGCATCTCAGACGGGTCCGTCGTGTCTATACCGAACAACACCTCTTCTTCGATACTCGGATCTTCAAGAATAATGTTGATGTAGTTATTTGGAGTATTACCATTACAGCCATAAACAGGCTCTACCAAGGCATTCAAGTTGACACCTGCATCGACCCTAATAAACATATTGTCTTCACAACCTTTGGCATCTTGAACGTAAATAATGTAATCACCACCGGCTAAATTTTCAAATAAGGTTCGATTTTCGATATATGTCGACTCCGTAGCCAAGCGTGTACTATACGGAGCTGTACCACCGGATATGGTCAGGTCTATGGTGCCATTTTCTTCACCCACACAAATTTCAGGTGTTGAAGTAGCACCTACTTCAAGTACTTCCGGCTCAACAATAGATGCTTCTATGACTTCGAAACAACCATTGGCATCCTGCACGATAATGGTATAATCTCCCGGAGCAAGTTCATCAAACAAGTTCTCGTCGAAGAACTGATTCAAGTTTGGTGAAATGGCGTATTGATAGGTGCCAGCACCACCTGTAACATCAATATCGATACTACCGTCTTCAGCACCATTACAACTAACATTGTTTATATCTGCAGATACTACCAATGGTGTGGGCTCTGCAATCTGAATTCTAGTAGAAACAAATTGGCAATCGCCACTCTCTACCCTTAGAAAATAGTCTCCAATAACCAAATCTGTGAATAATCCGTTTACTTGATTTGGTCTTACTTCGTTGATGAGGCCTGAATCACTAAACAGAGCGTATTGGTAATTTCCTAGGCCTCCAGCCGCATGGGCATGAATAACCGCTGTATTGTCACCATGACAAGCCACTCTGGCTGCAGATAAGTCGATTGTAGCGGTTAAATCTTCTACCTCATTTACCTTGACGGAATTGGTTAGTACAGATACACAGTTGAAACTGTCGCGCACGTAATATTGATACTCACCCTGTGTTACATTGGTGAATAGATGTGTATTGACACCACCAGAACCGTTCATGATATTAAAGTTAACACCGTCAACACTCCACATATAAGGGGCTGTACCCCCCGATGCTGTCAACAACAGTTCGGCATTGTTCTGACAGGTCATCATTTGAGAGGTCGTTATTTGACCTTTGACCTCTGTAGGCTCTACTATTTCAATAATAGAAGTTTCAAACTCACAGTCCATATCATCGAAAATAGAAATGCTATAGAAACCACTGGTCAAATTGTTGAAAGTGTTGCTTGTTTGGGATGCCGATGCCACTAACAAATTGCTTCCTGCCATATCATCGTAACTGTTCAAGATGTATCTATAATTAGCAGTTACATTTCTAGGGTTGACGGAAGCCGTCACCGATGCGTCATTATCACCTTCACAAACCAAATCCGTATTGGAAATGGATGCAGATATAGGATCGGGAACAACCAAATCAAATGCATTAGTAAAGTTGGCAACACAACCCAAGGCATCCGTAATTTGAAGGGTGTACTGACCGGCACCTAGACCTTGAAACAAGAAGGAATGTACATCATTGGCCGTGTAATTGGTTCCGGAAGTATTATGGGTCATAACAATGTCGTAAGGTGCCTCGCCACCAGTAGGTACTATTTGGGCACTTCCGCGATTGTTGTTACATCCAACTTCTTCTGTAATAATTGGGTCGAGAGCTAGTGGAGCTTCCGGGGTCGAAATACTAAAACTTCTTGTTTGTATACACTCTGGGAAGGCATCTTGTGTAACGTCTACTGTATAATTTCCTGCGGGTACCAAAATGGCCGGGGTAGGACCTACGTTAGCAGAACTTCCCGATTGAACAGGTGTACCTGAGCCATTGAAGATAGTATAACTAAATCCACCTGTATAAACGGCATCTACTACTGTCAAACGAATACTTCCATCACCTCCGTGGCAAATAACATCCGATAATTTTTCTACCGTAATATCAAAAGTATTAGGTTCTTCCACCGTATGGCTTCTAATAATCTCGCATCCAGTAGTTATATTTCTGATTCCAAAGGTGTATGTTCCGGTAGAAAGGTTTAAGAATTGATTCGATACCTGATACGTAACCGAAGGCAATTGTCTAAACTCGTAATTGGCCGGATTGCCACTGTAGTTAGTGAATGTGCTGGTCACATCAATACTGATATCTTCTCCACTATTGACACAATCAATATTTCTGTCCACCGAAATAGTGGCATCGACCAAGGCATCGTAAGCATTCACTGTTACCACGTGTTCCGCAGGGCAACCTTGGTTATCATACACACGAACGATGACGTCGCCACCATTTACATCGGTATAGAAATAACTGGTGCTGTTGCTATCTTGAAGTATGTTGTTGGTGGCATTGTCGATAAATACGAATCTATTATAGGTGCCTGTGCCGCCTGAGATACTTGCTGTGTTAATGGAAATAGTCGCATTATCCACATCATTGTCACTAGAACAGCCGAATTGAACCACATTGGGAACATCGAATGCAAGTACAGCATTTTCATCTACCGTTGAATTTATAACTGTTTCACACCCATTTGGACCTGTGCCGGTAATGGTGTAATTGCCGCCCGGTAGGTTGATGAATGACTGTGTGGTCATATCCCAACTAGCACCTGCAGGCATAGGGTTTAAAGTGTAAGTCAATGGGTTGTTGCCATTATTCACCTGAGCTAATTCTATGCGACCATCATTGGCACCTGGGCAGGATACGGCGGTCGGGTTGGCGGTAAAATCTGGTTGAATGGCCAACGTAACTTCTATAATATAATTTCTGCTACATTGTGGTGATGCAGTGCCCATATCATACACATTTACAGTATAGGTGTCTGCGATGTCAATGATTACATTAGAGGGATTAGGAACCAAAGATTGTCGAGCAACTTTGATACCTGCCGAACTATCTAAAATCTCGAATTCATAAATTCCTGAACCAGCAATTGCTTCAATGGCTATTTCGGCTTCATTACCGGCACCACAGCCTAGTTGTTTGTCTAAACCTACAGTAGCCTGTAGAGTAGGGTGAACGTCAATATTTTGAGTAGCTGTACAGCCGGAAGCATCTTTAATAAATACATCGTAATTTCCGGCTGGTATGGTACTATAAGTTCCGCCATTGCTTTGATAGGTGCTCCCTCCATCTAAAGAATAAAGAATTGTACCGGTTCCACTTGCGCTGATAGTTATTGTGGCATTGGTATTGCAATTATCGATAATGATATCATCGATAGTCGGTGCGGTCATAAAATTCATCGTAACATCTCCAAGGTTGTAAGAACAACCATATTGGTCTTCTACGGATATAATGTAAGTTCCTGCTGGAGAATTAGCGGCAATTTCAATGGGGTTGTCTCCCGTCGCCGTAATTGGCGAAAATGGGGCAGGACCTGTAATAGTGTACATATAAGAACCTCCGCCACCTTGAACATTGTCAATTTGTATTAAGCCCGGGTTTTCACAAGAAATATCCTGAATTGATTGTGGCACTCCTGTAATGACTTCTAGCTCATCTAAAATTTCATTCTCACTTGCACTGATACATTGTGGAGTACCACCTGCATCAACTTGCTGTACCTCTATATAGTATTCATTGGCAGGTAGATTCAGTATTTCAATAGTATTAGCGTAAGATATAACACCTGTGCTGTTGCGAATTACGTTTCCGTCCACATCATAAAGTGTCCACTGCATATCAGTTTCCGTACTACCATCGGTATCTACAATGGTGTATCTAATGATTCCTGTACTAGAACTATCACAAGTAGGCGTAATGGACGCAGAAATATCCATAGGATTGGTAATAATATCATTAACGTTGACACTACTTTGTCTTACACAACCTACGGCATCTCGTACGTAGAAAGCATATGTTCTACCGGGAATCAAATTGGTGAAAGTATGTGTAGAACCCGCGGGGTATGTAGTTGTCCATCCGTGAGCAGGACTCACAATATCAAAATTAGCGGGATCTTCCGAATAGGTATATTCATAAGGGGCGGTCCCGTTTTGGCCTCGTACACTTACCTGCAACTCGGTACAGTTAACGATTATGGGTAGAAGGGTAATGTCTAAATCATCTAAAGGAAAGGGAACAATAAATCTAGGTAGGTCTGTTTGACACACCGTATTGCCACTACCATCGATAGTTCTTAATGAAGGGTCTACTTCATCACCTGATAAGTACCCTCTAAATTGGTCAGAAGTCTGCCAAGTCGCACCACCATCATCACTAAATTCAACAGTACCTATGGAGGTAGGGTAATTTAAAAAGTCAAATCCGAAGTCGTTGGGGTTGCCCGTACACGCGGTAGGGGTTCTACCTTCTACATCAGCAGTCAATTCAATTGGTTCATCTACAACAATACCCGATACGGTTTCAGAACATCCCGAGTCATCGGTAATAACAATATCGTAGGTGCCGGGAGCTAGGTTGAAGTATGTTCTCGAATTGCTAACAACATCATTTTGTATTTGGTCAGGAGTACCATTGGTAACATCGACCAATCGGTAGTCGAATGGTGCTAGCCCGACCGTAATACTAACTGCGATACTTCCCGTACCACCGAAACACTCTGCATCTGTTGGTGTGGCAGTAAATGCTAGTGTCGGGTTGGCTTGAACCGTTTCGGTTTCCATTCGCTCACAGTAGTTGGTGCCGTTGGCTTTATCTCTTACATAGATGTCATAATCTCCAACATCGGCCAATGGAATAGAAGCAGAATTTGAAGGTGAAAAATCGGTATCTGTGACTGTATTTCCGGAAGGAATAAAAGCGTATTCAAAATTTCCATCTCCACCAGAAGCATTGGCGGTCAATGAACCATCGGCACAAACACTCGCATTCGTAGCCGTCACACTTAGGGCAATAGTAGGGGCGATGGTTATCACTTGAATGCCAGAAGTACAACCGTATTGATCCGTTACTTCAATATCGTAAGTTCCTTCAGATAGATTGTTGAAGGTATAGGCCAAATTATTAATTGGAGTAGGGGTTTGCCATGCTCCAGCATTTATTCTAAATGTATAATTACCGTTGCCATCGGTCACTGTTGCAGTTACGGAACCATTGCTTAGGCCATCATAGCATTGGGTAGCCGAAAGACCTAAGGTCAATGCGTTTGGAGCAGTAACGGTCACAGGTGAAGTTGATACAACTTCACAATTGTTGGTATCACGAACCCTTACTAGATAATTTCCTGCACCTACATTTAGGAAAACAAGACTGGATTGAAAGCCTCTTACCATAGTACCATCGGTCAACTCTAGCTGATATTCATAACTAGGAGTACCTTCGGAAGCGGAGGCCTCTAAAGTGGCTCCGGTATTGAAACAAGTGAATTCTGCCGTTTGTATTAAATCTGCTGTTAACGCATTTGGTGATGTCAATGTAACGGTTGAGGCTGAGGTTGCGGTGCATGAGTTATCGTCCACTTTTCGTACCATAATACCATAATTTCCGTCTCCTAAAGTGGAGGGAGTTGTAAACGGTGAAGTGGCTTCAGCTATCCAACTTATACCTCCATCCAAAGAATACTCATATCCAAAGGCAGGATCAAAATTGTTCACTTCGAAACGGATATTTCCATTATTTGCACCGTTACAAGTAGGTGAGGTGCTACCCAAAATACTTACTTCAAACTCTTTCCCTGATTCTACTACAACGGTCAAATCTTGCGTTTTTTCACAAACTTCAGGTATTTGTGTCGCGTGTATGTCATCTAAAATAAGGTCGTTGCCATCGGCGCTGTTCAAATTGGTTTTGAAAATGACGCTAACATCGGTATTTGTACCCGGATCAAAAGTAAAACTGTAGTCGTACCAGCTATCGGCATCCGTGTTTTTAGGAATATCTCCCGTGGTACCAGAACCTAGTACAGTTCCTGAGCTATTAACCAACTCTACTAATACATCTGGGTTGTTTCCGTAAGCAGTTACCCTTCTCAAGTTATAGGCGGAGAAAGCTACCGTTATTGGTCTATTTGGAAGCACTTCTAGATTTTCCCTTTTCCATAAGATAGAGTCGTCTTCATTATCATGCACTTGAACGTCTACGGCCAAGAACCTGCCATCGGTCAAGCCGGTATGATCGTTCGGACTTCTCCATGCCGAGATGGGGTTGGTTACAAAATTGGTAACGGTGTATTCACCACTCACCAAAATGCCTGCAGGACCTAAATTACAGGTCGTTTCAGCACCATTTTGCGGTTCGTAGCAATATCCCGTGCCTATTTCACCGATTTGTGTTGTGGCACCGGTTCCAAAATTCTCAAAGAATAACATACTTTGTTCCGCGCCCAAGGCACTGGAATATCCGACGGTAATGGTGTGAGTACCTGCGGCCACATTGCTGAAAATGTTGAAGTCTTCAGGAGTGTTAGGGACGGTATTGATGCTATAGGTATAATTAAAGTCGGTAGTATTATCCGTACTTATGGTTACTTCTCCAGTTCCATCACAATTATAGGTAATAGCCGAATTAAGATTTGGGTCTGGGGTCTCACTAGGTACGGTCAATTCCATGTCAAATGTACAACCAAGGGCATCTCTAAGTACTAATTGATAGGTGCCGGCAGTTAGTCTACTGCCGTCCGTTGGACCAAAGTTTGAACCTCCATCAAAGCTATATTCATATGGAGCCTGACCTCCATTAGGGTTCAGTATTTTTACTAGTGCGCCGCTTGGGTCGCATGAAGCATCTTCCACTATGGTAGCGGAGCCCGTTAACCTGAACGGTTGGGTGATTTCATAGTCGATACTTTCTGTACATCTGCTATCTACGGTTCCACTAGAATCACTAACGGTAACGGTATAAATTCCGGCAGTTAAATTGTTGAAGAAATTTTCATTTTGATAGGTAACGCCACCATCCAAGCTATATTGGTAAGGAGCGGTGCCTCCGGTCGCATTTATGGTCAATGTTGAGGTGGCAGAATCGGCACAAAGGATATCGGTATGCGAGGCGGTAACGCTCACTGCTCCTAAATCATCAACTTGAACGCTGTTTGAAAGGGCGAAACATCCATTATCATCCTTCACTACAAAAACATATTCACCATCTTCATTAGGGAAGTAGGTCGCAGGATTTCCTCTATATCCGAAATAGAAATTAGTGCTACCCACAAAGTCGGTATCTGGAATACTGGCCGTATCGGCATAATTTAAAACTCCATTTTTACTCCAAATAGCGTATTGGTGTCCGGTAGTTCCTCCAGTAACGGCAAGATTGACCACGCCGGCACTACAGGTGATATGGTTTTCAGTATTGGCAGTTAATCGCAATTCAGGAATTTCATTTACGGTTATGGTCTGGGTGTCGGTACAACCATCAGTGGTGGAGGTAACAACAATATAATCGCCAGGTACTACACCGGTAAACGTATGGGTGTTATCGGCTTTTACAAGCTCCGATGTCACAAAACTGCCTGCTCCTCCATTGCTTCCATCATCAATGTATAACTCATAACTATAGTCTGGAAGTACATTAAGCGCTTGAACACTAATGGTACCTTGCTCATCACAGTCGGCAGTTGTACTACTGAGGTTCACCTCATAATCCCTTCTTTGGATACCAATATCTTCCGTTTCAAAAACACAACTATTGGCAATTGGTGCTCCTGTTGAAGGATTCAGTTGTGTAGCCTGAACTTTATAAGTACCGTTGTTGGCAATATCGAAATTTGGACCCTGCCCCGCGCTAAAAGGAATCTCAATTGCATCATTGGTCACATTGAATAATTGATAACCATAACCGCTGGTGGGGTTGGTTATGCGAATACTACCATTGGTGTTACAAACGATGTCGGTAGGGATGTAGGCAATATCCAATGTGTTTTGGAAAACATTGAAGTAGAACCTACTAAAACATCCGTTTTCATAAGCAATTACCACACGGTAGCTTCCGCTTTCGGTAACCGTATAGTTGTTCTGCTGCACCAAGTTGTTCCAAGTACAGGTGCCATTTTTGTTGGCACAGTCATCACCAGCGTCAGAACAGCTGGTTTCGTCTAGTTTTTGCCATGTAATGCTTTGGGCATCGGTAATTCCCAATTGTAAAAGGGCGCTATCATTAGACCCGCAAAGGAAAATTTTTGGCAACTCGTCCCCATCAATCGAACACGTGACTATTTCCCCCTGTAAATCATTATCGGGATTGGAATCACTATTTACCTGATTGAAGTAATCTACAATGGGGTTGGTCTGAACATCTCCAAAGCGGTTGACCCTAATTCTTTCAATATGGTCATCACAGCCTGAAGCTGCTGTTTTTTCTACAATATAATTACCAATGCTGGTTACCACCATTGTTCTTGGTTCAGAATCAGGATCGCCATCGTTCAATAAGGTATCGGAGCCGTCTATTTGACCATTATTGTTGTTGTCAATGGCCCAAGTGTAAGATGTGAATCCGTCACCGGCCGTTAATGTGACAAAATCACCACATAAGAGTACCGACCTGGCTACATCGCAATCTTGCAATGCATTGGCCAAACTGTTAGAGGCTACTTCTGGATCTGTAATACATGCCCCTGCAGGATTACTGCCATCCTCATCGGAGAAGGTACTGGAATTAACGATTCCTTGATAGGTAGCATAGGCATGGTTCTCCAATTTTGAGGCACAAGCAGCTACAAATTCTGAACAGTCACCAGAAACGGTAACCTCAATGGCAATTTTATATTCTGGGTCGCCTATCTCCACTAAGTTATCGGGAATGGTAAAAGTGACTGTATGGCTTACCGGGTCGTAACTTTCGGTAACCCCTGGGGCGTTGGAGTAGTCAAAACTTTCAACGGTGACTCCCGTAGGCAGTACATCTCTAATAGTGAAATTCGTCGCATCATCGTCTCCTGTGTTTTGAAACCTGATGGCGTAGTTGAACGTTTGACCTAGACTAAGTTCTTGACCGTTAATATCGGCTCCTCCCAAATCTTCAGAAGTATTGCCTAGAATAACAATTGGGGCAAACACTCGAACGTAAGAGGCATCGATTACGGTTCCATCATTAGGGTCGACCGCCGGCACTCCCGTGCCATATTCTCCGCCATCACCACCATCGGCATTGTTATCTTTATAATATTCATTAGCGTCACTACATCCGTCTCCATCGCTATCCAAATCTAAATGATCAGGAAAGCCATCCATATCGGTATCTAAATTGGCACAAAATCCTGAAAAGGAAGCTGTATTATAGGATAAAAAGGCGACGTCGGCATTGGAGCCAAGTTGCAATCGCAGGTAAGCTACGTCACTCAGACTAGCGGCCGGAATATTGAATTCTGATAACTCAACGGTTGCCAAGCGATAATCTCTGGTCGTGTTATTGAAAAACACACTTCCGTTAGCATGGTAAACGTCTAATCTATACGAACCCACAACGCTATTAAGAGCGCCACCACTTGAGGCTTGCACACGTACGGCGTTGCCTAAAGGGGCTCCAGTGGCATCGTAAAGACTCACTGTATGGCCTACACCACTGGGGTCTGCCACTTGCGTCAATAGAATATCGGGAATTCCATCACCTACATTGGTTACAACAATGGGGTCGATTTCGTATACCCATGTGTCACCCACGTTAGCAATGCCGGTTCCAAGGTCCAACCCGTTTTGTCCGTGGGTCAATAATGGATTTAAGGAATCTGTTGCGGGGTCGTTTACAACGGTCAAACCTTGTGCATTGTTCGGGTCGCCATCATTAAAACTAGCTTCTAGGGTAGCTTCGCTATAAATATTCTTTGAAGGGGATAGGGCCATCCAATTAGATTCTGTGGCCGAAATATCGGCAGTACCATCATTATTGGTGTCTATGCCGTCTAATAACCCATTTCCGTTAGAGTCATAAACGTCATCGTCTAAAACGCCTGTGGTAAAAGTGGTTCCTCCAGAGGTAAATGCCAATAATTCATGTGACAAGTTGGGCAATAAAGGGTTTCTAGAAGAAGTGGAACTTCTCCACAAATCATTGAAATTGGTGAAAATCTCGGTAACTGCATTTCCACCTTGCACGGTAGTTGATGGTGAGGTAAAGTTAACATCATTGGAAATGATACACATTTGCTCGACCGTATCTAAAATTCCATCGTTATCATCATCCAAGTCAACACTATCTACTACACCGTCGCTGTCAAAGTCATTATGTACTATCAATCGGGCAGAGGGGTTGTCTTTGGTGATATTGGTATCGGTTTGGTCCTGTGAATTAGTAGCCGTGTTGATGAGGTTGAGTAAAGGCAGTATAGCTATTTCATCTGCTTGCACCTCCAAATTTAAAAAGGCTGTTTCCCCACCGTTAAGGGTACCGATATTCCATGTGTTGCCACTCCAACTTCCTGAAATGGTCTGGGCACTTATTAAAGTAAGTCCAGAAGGAATATTATCCGTAATGCGAAGATTAGTCAAAGGACCAACACCTAAATTCCTTACTTTAATTGTAAAGGTCGCTTTTTCCCCTTCTTTAATTTCCGGTTTGTCCACGGTTTTGTTCAAAACCACATCGGGGTCACAATAGTAGGCAGAAATTGGTTGGGAGTCGTAGGTACAGGGCCCTTTGGTACCGCGAACAAAATAATCGCCGGCGACGGTAGGGGCAAAGCTCTCACCGTTGGCACCGGGAATCATTTCTCCATCACCGTACCACTGGTAAGCATCAAAGTTACCCGTTGCTTCAAATATTTCGGAACCTACAAAACATCCACTACCACCGCGTATTCCAAGATCTACAACAGGTACGGTGTCAAAACCGGAAAAATAACCTGCAACACCCTGAGCTCCGTTAAAACCAAAAAAACCGATAGCCATTGGCCCGGTCGATGTTACACTTATGTCTCCATCTAGATTGGGAATGTAAAATGTTTTCCAATCTGAAGATCCGGCTACAGGGCTAGAGGGTGGTTTACTGATTTCGGTTCCATCTTCATATATTTTTATATTGGCATCTGTGGTATTTACAGATGCTATAATTGTTAGACCGCCGGTTACCGTCGAACCTGCAATATTTCGAATATCCGGAATATTATCCAGATAATCGGGTAACAAACAATTAACGGGAGCCACAAAATTCAACCCTTGTGTGTATAAATTGCTCGAACCTGCCATAGATTGGTAGGCATATACATCTTTTGAGGTTTGTACGAACATGTTTGCCCCTACAGTGTTCGAAGAGTAGTAAGAACTAGGTATTTTATAATATTCACCATTATTTATGGTTGCTACTGGTGTTGAGCTACCGTTTACGAAAACCTGAGTGTTATCAGCCGTTGCAATAACCAGTGGAAATTCGGTAAGTCCGTTGGTGTTGCCATTACCTCTGATAAACACGTATTCTTTACCTAATTTATTAATCGGTACCGGTTGGTCGATACCGGCATCTCTATGGCTTTGCCCATCTTCACTGCCAAAGTTTATAGAACCGTTACTGATCACTATATCTTTAGTAGATACTATTGAAGCACCGATCCAACCGTCTTCATGGGCCTGTGTTGGACTATTACCGATATAGGTTTCATATACGAATGATTCGTTTGCGTCTAGAGTTATGGTATGCGAATTTGAAATAATACCAGCTCTATTGTTGCCCACTCTAAACTCACAACCTGGGTCATACCCAGACAAAACTACGGTCGTATTGTCTTCGGTAGCCATAATACCTAAGGTATTCGATTTTGAGGAATGACTGCCTTTATTGGGTACACCGCCCCATTTAAAGTTAGTACCCATAGCTTGCCTACCCTTGGCGGTCAATGAAGCAGCCTGAGAACCAGATTTACCTCTGTAGTTGACATAGAACTTTTTTCCGCTCGGAGACTCAAATCGTAATCCGCTGTTGGTCAGTACAACTCCGGTATTATTGTTATTTACCAGAGTAATGTTGTTATCGCCATTACCCAATGTCCATACTCCAGCATTGAGGTTATCGATACTGAAAGTTCTTACAATGGCATTTGAGGTGCCTTGGTACGCATTTACTGTAAACGCGCTTGTTTCAGGAGTAGATAAATAGATAGCTTGTTGCTGAATACCTTGGTTGTTTTGCCCCTGCTTCATTGGCGGCAAATAGTGTAGGTCGCTTAATTGAGAAAATGCAATTTGGCTAGAAAAAACTATGATTAGAAATAATAGGCTTTTCAAATAGGGTCTTAGTAGGGTAATCATTGGTTTGGTCTGATTTGGCAACTACAACAAATTAAAGATGTATTACCGACCTAGATAAATAAATGTTGCCAAGTGGGTTATCTTTGTTGTATTGATTTAAAAACTTATAGATTTGAAGTCTATGACTTTAAAACCATAGATGTTTGTAGGAATTTGTAGGAAAAATGAAAGAATATGTCTGAAGAGCGATTAATGTCAAAAAAGAAACCAGCTTATCCGGTAATTCCGGAGTTGGACGAGTATTTAAATCACTACAATCGAAAAATTGAGATTCCTATATTTTATGAGGATTTGCTTCGCTTTTCGGGCTCGGTCGTGGTATATGATTCCAATGATGAAGATACGCTTTGGATTCGGGTATATTATTCTGAGTTTGATAGAAAAGAAATTGATAGTGCGCTGAAAAAAGTGTACTCTATTCTGCACTCTGATGGTAGTAGTTATATTCATCAATATTTGAATGTGGATGCAGTCGATTTTTGCACCTTCGGAAATTCAAAACCATTTCGCATCAAAGTCAGAAATATTCTAAACGATAATTTCACATATTTTTACGTGAAAAGAACCGATGCTTCACGCATTTACGGGCTTGAGCTAGAGCACATGTTATCGCCATATAACCTAAACTTTCTGGTCTATAAAGACACTCTAATCGAAGAGCATATTGCAGGTATACCAGGTGATGTTTTCATTAAAGATATGCTGCCTACCTGCACCGAATCTGAGAAGTCTCAATTGGCTAAAGAATTCGTGAAATTCAATGAACGTTGTATGATTCGCTTGTTGGGCGATATGCGCTCTTATAACTATGTAATAGTACCTGTTCACGATTTTGACCATGTGGTATACCGCATACGTGCCATAGATTTTGATCAACAATGTTTTGAGGGAAAACTTAAGGTCTATCGACCTCAGTTTTTTAAAGAAAACTTTCAGATGGTTGAATTGGTTCGAAACAAATTGTTACGCGATTCGGTAGATCAATACAAGCTTGAAGAACGATCGATCGTGGCCAAAAGAATACTAAGCTCCGGTAACCGAATCAAGAAGTTACGCAACATTGTTAAAAAAGATACCATTTCTACCCCAGAGAATATTGAAATGTTACGAGAGCTAATTTATGACCTCACTATGGATCTTAATTTCAAAAAATGTAAGACAATGGGCGAAGTACTTGATTTAGCATTAAATTTTGTACGTAGAAATTACCAAGATGTCAGCATGAAACAGATTATCGAGCAAAATATTAAAATTTTATAAAATTATAATATCTAATTGTTTAGCTTTTTTCTTCTTTGTTGAAATAAACTAAATAGTAATACATCTGTCGTTCTTCGTCCCAACCTTTTTCCACAAATTTTTGGGCAGATTCCGGATTAATGAAATCCATCTTTATCTGAATATTGGTATCTAGATTAATGACGTTTTTGATTTTCTTTCTAACATCCGAAACGGCCTTATTTGCAATATCAAAGTTTGAAACATCTTCAATACTATATTTCGGCCCTTTTTCTACTTTATAATGCTTGAACTCAGGAATTAATTCAGGGTTTTCCATCACCTCGTTTAAAAAGCCTGTTTCTTCAAACTCATCATTTTTGGCAAAATGATTTACTGCACGGTTCATAAACAGAACCTCTTGTTGCTTGTCTTCGGCTGGTAACACTACATCTTTTGCGAAATTCTGACAGAACTTGAGGTAATTCTTGGTATAGAAATTCTCATCGGCAAGGGCCTCTACATCTAAAAAGTTCTCTAGCCAATATTTCGCATCGTACCTGTTGCTATCAACCGATAAAATCTTATAACCTTCCTCTTTATTTGCATTGAAGATAAGGCACCCCTTGTCTAATTTATTGATGTTGATGCCCTGTTGAATTACAATGTCTAGATTACTGCCTTTTTCTTCAAACTGCAGAAAATCGTGTTTAAGCTCACTTTTAAAAATACCAATAGCATCAGTTTTCTGATTGTCTAACATAATGCCTGACAAATAGACCACATAGACCTCACCACTTTTTATATGCGGGTGGTTCGATTGTTCGAACAAATGCGTAGCGATTCTTTTAGAGTTTAGATGGGTACTATCAGGGTCGGCGAATATATCGCTGGCTATTTTAAAAAGTTCGTTGAACTCTACATCAACGTCGTTCGTAAATTTGAAATAGTTCTCTTCCTTTTCTCGAAATGGTTTAAAGAAATACTCTTTTAGTAAACCCGTGGTTTCATCATTTAGTGAAAATGGTTCGGCAGACAAAAATATACCCTCACTTTTGTTTTTGTTGCCAACGCGGTGAAGTGATATCGTTTCAATTTGGGTAGGATAGAGGTTAATCATAGATCAGGTAGGTAATTAATTTGTTATGTTAGAATTTCACTGGAACGGATTATAAAACTAGTTCCAGTTCTCATCAAAATCGAGGTCGTCGTAGTTTTCAAAAGTATCGTCAAAGTCGTACTTGGGCTTTGATTCAAAATTCTTTTCGGGTGGTGTTTCTGGCAATTCGCCAAAACTGAACAAAAGATTAGGATAAGATACACCCGGTTCGTTTTCAACGATATCGGCAAGTTCGACAAAAAATGTCCACATGCTCAAGAAATCATAGACATAAATAAGCTTAGGGTTATTTCTGGTCAACACATCTTCTAAAAAAGTTTCGTTCATCAAACGCACATCAGAACCATTTTCACTCATATCGAAAAGAGCAATTTCCTCATCTTGGTTCCATTCTTCATCACAGGTATAAAAAGAAGCCATTTCATTTCCTAAAAAACCAAAAGATTGGGCTATTGAATTGTGAAATTCTTCCATAGAATTATTGGCCTCGATTTCAATATCACGGAATATATCCTCTTGGGCATCTAATATGATACGTATCTTATAAATCATTGTCGTTGCTTTTTGAGCGGAGGCAAAGTTACAAAGATTTAAATCGTTTTCTAGAACTTATGGCCTCTAAGACCAAATAAAACTGAACACCAAATAATAGGGATGCCAAGACCAAATGAAGTGGCTGCGAAGCGAAAGGGAAATCAAGATAATACATGGCGATACCCGTAAAAACTTCAAGGGTTAGCAATAACAATACCCAGTTAATTTTTTTAAAATGAAGTTGATGACGGTAGATGCGCTGTGCCAGAAAAACGTTCAGTAAAACTACTATAATAGAAAAGGTACGATGCAGGTAAAACTCCCAATCTACACCGGTCAACCAAAGATTTTTAGCTGCCTCACCAACAATGTCAATGCGGTCGTCTACAAATTGCCGCACTTGAGTGCCCAAAACGATTTGAACCAAGGTGACGAACAATGTTATTGTCACCAGAGGTAAAATATTAATGTGTGATTTAGGGTAACTATTTGAATCGCTTTTGGCCGCATGAAGAATATAAAGTAGCATAGCCACAATAACAAGGGCCATTACCATATGCACCGTAATTTTTACGGGCTCAAGAACCGAATAGACCACAGTGGCCCCTAACCATGCCTGAAAACCCATTGCGAATACCACCAACCAAGATAAAAAGGTCACCTTTTTGTTCTTTTTATACAATGGTATCGAGAGCAATGCCAAGGCCAATGTAGCTAGACCGGCCAATGCTCCAAAAAGACGATTTATATATTCTATCCAAGTGTGGGCTACGTTGAATTTTGCATAGTCGTGTTTTGTGTATGCTTCCCAATTTCGATGATTAAATGTCTTAACGGTATTAAAGTCTTTTGTAGCAACCAAAAGTTTTTCGTCTACTATAATAATCTGTCCTTTCTCTATTTCGGTGTCGGGTGCCCATTGCAATTCAGAGACATCGGTAGGAGGTATGTAGTGTCCAAAGCATTTGGGCCAGTCTGGGCAGCCCATTCCACTTCCGGTCATTCTAACGACCGCACCGGCAATAATGACTAGGTATACCAAAACTAAAGATATCTTGGCGACTTTTCTAAAGTGTTTTTGCATAGTTAATTCGTCTATGCAAAAATACGGCTACTTGAATTATTTTAGCAGGGGTAAAGCCATTTCTTGACCAAAGTCGTGATTTATTTTTCTATGACGATAAATTCAGAGCGCCTGTTCAGTTGATGCTCGCTTTCAGAACACCAAATTTTATTGGCGCATCTATTTAAGAGTTGTGTCTCACCATAACCTTGACCAGAGATACGAGAAGCATCTATACCTTTTGAGATGATATATGCCACTGTTCTTTTGGCCCTTCGATCTGATAACCATAGATTATATTCATCTCCTTCGCGGCTATCGGTATGTGAACCTACCGCCAATTTTATGTCTGGTCTTCTGCTCATGTAGTCTACGACCTTGTCTAATTCGGCATAGGCATCTTTACGTAGGTAAGAGCTGTTCAAGTCAAAATAGATGGGGGTCAATTTGAGAATTTTAACCAAATCGGAGCCAACATCGGCCACCTTGGTCGATTGTTCTAGTTCTAAACGTGTACCCGTAATCTGCTTTTTATCGCTGTTCGTCAACATGTACAAACTTCCTTCTTCATAACCGTCTTTAGTACCTGAAAGTTCATATTGCTTTTCTTGACATGGTATCCGTATGGTATAAGAACCGTCTGATGCGGTTAGTGTTTCTCCTAACTTTTGAACTTCACTATCGAATGCTTCAATCAATGTTTCGGCCAAAGGAGCTTCAGAATCTTTATCGAGGGCATTACCCTCTATAAATGTAAAGCATTCAGTGTCACTTCGCTTAAGGCTGTAGATGTCATCATTGCCCTGCCCACCCTTTCTGTTAGATGCAAAAAAACCTGTTTCTTCGGATGGATTCAAGACCAATGAAAAATCATCTTGAGGACTGTTGATAGGGCTACCCAAATTCTGAATCTTTTTCTCATCTGTTAGATTTACTTTAAAAATATCCAAACCGCCAAGACCTGGGTGGCCGTTAGAGGCAAAATAAAGGGTGCCTGATTCGGTTATAAACGGAAATGTTTCCTTACCCTCTGTATTGATAGGGGAACCCAAATTTTGAGGTTCTCCAAAGCTACCGTCCGATAGAACATCTACCACATATATATCAGAAGCACCTTTGCCTCCAGGCATATCAGAAGCAAAATATAGCTTTGTGCCCTCGCTGTTCAATGAGGGGTGGGCCACGGAGTAATCGGTACCATTAAAAGGGATATCGAAGGGTTCGCCCCAAGAGTCACCCGTTCGATACGACCTGTAAATTTTTAGCCTACTGACCCCATTTTTATCTCGCTTGAATGATTTTTTAGAAAAGTTATTACGTGTAAAATAGATGGTTTTGCCATCTTTCGAGAACGCGGTCGAAGACTCATTGGCTTTGGTATTCAGGCTTTCTGAAAAAACTGCTTGCGTTCCGATTTTACCTTCCAAAGATAGGGCGGCTTGGTAGAGGTTTAGATAGGGCAATTTATTGTATTTCTGTAATTCAAGGTCACGTGAAGTAGTAAAAACCAGATTATTTTGAAAATAGGAAGGCGCAAAATCAGATTCTTCAGAATTAAGGTTTTGCACGTTCTCTATGGTATACTGTTCCTTAGGTATTTGTATTTCCTTTAAATAATCTAAGTTTTTGGCATACAGATCAGCTCTCGTATCATTTCCTTTAATTTTTCGGAAAGTTTCCATCCACTTGTCAGATTCATCATATCTCTTTATAGATTTAAGGGAGAGGGCATAACGATATAGGTAATCGGGAGAGACGGATACTTCATCATTTTCCAAAAGTTTTTCATACCAGAATGTGGCCACATCATATTTGGCATTGTGATAGTTGACATTGCCTAATTTTTTATAAATCGTAATCTCGTCATAACCTTTTTTAAGTAATGACGGATACGATTCAATATCTTGCATATGGGCATAATGGTCAAAATTATCCGACTCTAAAATTTCCTTTTTTCTTTGGGAATAACCTATAGAGACCCAAGAAATAAAAAGAAGTAGAAGAAGTTGATATGTTGACTTAGAACTCATTTCTAAAAGAATCTAGGGGTTAGGTCGATTTTACCGTTTTTGATAAACTCATATCTTAGAAAAACCTCAAAAGAACCACCGTTGAACTGTTCACCGCCCAAAGAAGATATTTCACGATCATAGGCCAGGCCAAGCATAAAGCTTTTTCCCATTTGAAAACCGAACAAGGCGCTTATCGCCGCATCTAAACGATAAGCCGCCCCCAAGGTGACTTTTTCATTGATTAAGAAATTGGCTGATAAATCTACCTGAATTGGCGCTCCGGCAATAGCCTTTATGAGGTATGCAGGTTTAAATTTTAATGAAGGGCTGAGGTCGAAAACATATCCGGAAATCAGATAAATATTCATTCGCTCGGAAGCTATCGCGGTACCCTCATCATCTGGGTTCTGAAAATGCTCGGATTCTAAAAAGTCGGGAACTGATAAGCCCATGTAGAACCTATCGGAGTGAAAATATATTCCTGCACCGATATTGGGCGAAAACCGTTTGTATAATTCGTCTTCAACAGAGGGTGTAAGACTGGCGCTGTAATTTCTCAATTTATTAAAATCGACATTCAACAAATGGCCGCCGGCCATCAAACCGAAGGAAAGTTTGTATTTTTCCGATGTGGGTACGGTATAGGAAAAAGCAATATCGAAATACGTATTTTGATTGGTATTATTACCTATTTCATCGTGAACTATTGAAAAGCCCAGGCCTATTTTGTCATTGTATGGCCCCTGAATATTAAATGTTTGTGTACTGGGCGCACCATCTAGTCCGACCCATTGTGACCTGTGAAGAACAGAAACGCCTAAAACTTCTCGTGAGCCTGCATAGGCAGGGTTCACAGTCAGTGTATTGTACATATATTGTGTGAATTGCGCGTCTTGTTGACTAAATCCAAATGATATGGTCATAAGCAGAAATAAGGTCGAAAAAATTGTTTTGTTCATTTTTGCTTTATTTAGCGCATCACGTATAGGTATCCACTTTTGACTTTATCCATTCCGTCCGATACATATTTTATCTCATAGAAATAAACACCTGAGGGTAATTTTTGATTTTCCATAATGGTAATTCTGCCTTTCGATAGGCCATCAAAGGCATTGTTTTCGTTGTCGTAACCGGTCGTCTCCCACACTAGAATACCCCAACGATTATATATTTCGACAGTATTATCCGGGAACCGGTCTATGTTAATGATTTCGAACGAGCCATTGAGAATATCTCCTGGTTTGACTAGGTCTAGTTCAACGAACAACTCGCATGAAATATTGGATGGAGCGGTTCCACCAATAGAATCACAAGCGTCAAGCGGGTCGGTGTTATCGTTAACTTCCTGTCCGTCGTTGATGGTATCACCATCAGTATCGGGATTTGTCAGGTCGGTTTTCCTTTCAATCTCCTGTTCATTGGTCAAGCCATCCATATCGCAATCCATCATCTTCCATTCATCGCTGGGCTCTAAAGTCTGACTTACCAACAGAAAATCACAAGGGTCTAAGGGGTCGGTAATATCGTTAATTTCATGCCCATCGATTACTCCATCGCCATCGGTATCTGGATTTCTAGGATCTGTACCCAATAAGTTCTCCTCTTCTTCTGTAAGTTCATCTTCATCACAGTCGCTCGTGGCTATTGGTTTACCATTTACGGATTCACAATCGTTAAAAGGATCGGTTCTATCCACATTTTCATTACAGTCTAAAATAGTGTCACCATCAGAATCTAAATTCGATATGACTACAGTAACCCTTGCCACTGAAGAACCGCTACAGATACTACCGGAAATACTATATGAATAAATTCCGGCACCCGCCCCATCAGGGTTTGGGCTCCAAATTCCACTAGTGTCATTGGTATTCAAGAGAGAAAAAAGTTGTGTTTCGGTTACTGTAGAATTTGGGCAAATCGTTATAGTTGCATCCATTCCAGCATTGGGTTGGATCTCTTCTGTAACCGTCACGGTGGCAAATACGTCTTCACAAGAACTACTTATAATAGTATAGGTATAGGTTCCGGCGCCTGCCATCGCCGGGGACCATGTTCCACCGGAATCCGGAGTGCCCCCGAGTTGACTGAAAAGCTGTGCTTCGGTCACGGTCTGGCCTTCACAGATGGTCAATGTCCCATCGGTACCTGCATCGGGCAGGTCCTGTCGGGTAACTATGACCTCGGACGTGTCGTCTACCGTACATGGTGCCGTTGCCGCTACGGTGTAGATATAGGTTCCGGCACCTGCCATCGCCGGGGACCATGTTCCGCCCGTATCGGGAGTGCCCCCAAGTTGACTAAAAAGTTGTGCTTCGGTCACGGTCTGGCCCTCACAGATAATCAATGTCCCATCGGTACCTGCATCGGGCAGGTCCCGTTGGGTGACTATGACCTCGGACGTGTCGTCTACCGTACAAGGTGCCGTTGCCGCTACGGTGTAGATATAGGTTCCGGCACCTGCCATCGCCGGGGACCATGTTCCGCCCGGATCGGGAGTGCCCCCGAGTTGACTAAAAAGCTGTGCTTCGGTCACGGTCTGACCTTCACAAATGGTCAATGTCCCATCGGTACCTGCATCGGGCAGGTCCTGTCGGGTGACTATGACCTCGGACGTGTCGTCTACCGTACAAGGTGCCGTTGCCGTTACGGTGTAGGTATAGGTTCCCGCGCCTGCCATCGCCGGGGACCATGTTCCTCCGGAATCGGGAGTGCCCCCAAGTTGACTAAAAAGCTGTGCTTCGGTCACGGTCTGACCTTCACAAATGGTCAATGTCCCATCGGTACCTGCATCGGGCAGGTCCTGTCGGGTAACTATGACCTCGGATGTGTCGTCTACTGTACAAGGTGCCGTTGCCGTTACGGTATAGGTATAGGTTCCCGCCCCTGCCATCGCCGGTGACCATGTTCCGCCCGTATCGGGAGTGCCCCCGAGTTGCGTGAAAAGTTGAGCTTCGGTCACGGTCTGGCCCTCACAGATAATCAATGTCCCATCGGTACCGGCATCGGGCAGGTCCTGTCGGGTGACTATGACCTCGGACGTGTCGTCTACCGTACAAGGTGCCGTTGCCGCTACGGTATAGGTATAGGTTCCCGCTCCCGCCATTGCCGGGGACCATGTTCCGCCCGTATCGGGAGTGCCCCCAAGTTGACTAAAAAGTTGTGCTTCGGTGACTGTTTGGCCTTCACAGATGGTCAATGTCCCATCGGTACCTGCATCGGGCAGGTCCTGTCGGGTGACTATGACCTCGGACGTGTCGTCGACCGTACACGGCGTTGTTGCCGCTACGGTATAGGTATAGGTTCCCGCACCTGCCATCGCCGGGGACCATGTTCCGCCCGTATCTGGAGTTCCTCCGAGTTGACTAAAAAGCTGTGCTTCGGTCACGGTCTGGCCCTCACAGATAATCAATGTCCCATCGGTACCGGCATCGGGCAAATCCTGTCGGGTAACTATGACCTCGGATGTATCGTCTACCGTACACGGTGCCGTTGCCGCTACGGTATAGGTATAGGTTCCCGCACCGGCCATTACTGGGGACCATGTTCCGCCCGTATCGGGAGAGCCCCCGAGTTGCGCGAACAGTTGTGCTTCGGTCACTGTTTCCCCCTCACAGATGGTGAATGTCCCATCGGTACCTGCATCGGGCAGGTCCTGTCGGGTGACTATGACCTCGGACGTGTCGTCGACCGTACACGGCGTTGTTGCCGCTACGGTATAGGTATAGGTTCCCGCACCTGCCATCGCCGGGGACCATGTTCCGCCCGTATCTGGAGTTCCTCCGAGTTGCGCGAAAAGTTGTGCTTCGGTCACGGTCTGGCCCTCACAGATAATCAATGTCCCATCGGTACCGGCATCCGGATTCGGTTGTTCGGTTATAGCTACCGTTGCATGTTGGGCATATCCCTTAGTATCTCTTATGCCATAAGTAAAACTATCGGAGCCTGTAAAACCAGCAGCCGAAGTATAGGTCATATAGTCATCGGTAGGAGTATTGGGTGTACCATTATCATTTATGGTCGCCGTACCTGAACTTGCATTAGTAACCACGAAAATAGTTCCTGAATCTGGCCCATTACCTCCGAAGTTATCATTACCTAATACATAGATATCAACTGAGCCTACTTCGCATACATCGGCAGAGTCATCATTGGTAACAGGAAAAAAGCTTTCTGTTGGATCATTTTCTATATTTCCATCCGTATCGACGCCATCGTCAGATAGGTCAAAGACATCATCAACACCAAACGGACTGTCTCCGAGGGCTTGCACTTGATTTATAACTCCCCCGGCCTCCACAGCAGTACTGTTCAAAACAAAATTTGCGAGATATGTTGCTGTTTCCCCTGGTAAAAGTGTTCCCTCGGATGAACCTAATGATGAGTTTGAGAATGCGGGGTCACTTGTAAGAGATAGATTATTGGTGTTGGCATCAGTGAAGGTATCCGATAGTGCGATATTATCGATAGTTACATTTCCAGTGTTACTGATTTCAATAACGTAATCAACGGTATTGCCCACACTCACTGGGTCAGTGAAGTTTTCGACAGCTGTTTTGGTCACCTCGATTTTTGGGTCAGCGATGATAAGGTTGGTAAGAACGAACTCGACATCGTCCGACGCTGTAAGTAGAGAAAGCAAGCCACCGGTCATCTCTACATTCATTTCAATCGATTGGGTAACATTGTTCAACTGAAGACTTCCTCCACCAGAACCGATATTTGAACCATTTCCGCATTCTCCTCCTCCACCAAGTATAAGTGCCGCATCATCAATATTGAAAAGAGTAGGAGTAGATTGAAATATTGGTCCGTTAGAGCTTAATTCTGTCCATGTACCATTGATCAAATTGAAATTTGCCGTGGCCGCATCAGAAATTAGGATCACTACAGCAAAGGTTCCAACTTTATCGGCATGTAGAACGGGGTTTACGATATGTACGGGATTACCGGTAACGGCGTCAAAGAATACAAATTCTAGGGTGCCGTCGGTGGTCGAACTGGCTTCGATTTCTAATGACGGACTTCCAAACACTGCTGGGTTGCTATAGGTAGAGGCGTCGGTACAGCCCATGGTCTCGTTGCCAAGTATTGATACACCACTGGTTACCCTACATTCTACCCGTACTAGTCCATCGTCGGTAATGGATTGCCATACCGATGGCGAAACAGAGGTCCAGTGGGTAGTTTGTTGGGCCAAACCAAAATGGCCTAGCAGAAGCAGTAATGCCCCGATAAAAATTCTAAAACAATTCGCCAATAGGGAATGTATTTTTTAAAGCCTTCTATAAAACGGTTAGATCAGATAGATACTTACAACGTTGTAATGTAAATTTAGCGGGCGTGTACAGTATAGCAAAGTATATGTTGTATAGGCCTTAAAAGTCGATGTATATGCCTAATAAGATGTAGATTGGTTAAATTTTAAGATAGCAAAATTTGGACTAAATGAAAGTTTATTAGGCCATGTATGGAAACAAAAAAACCGCTTTTAGGCGGTTTCTCTGTTCTTTACTCGATGACAATAAATTCGGATCTTCGATTTTCTTGATGTCTTTCATCAGGGCATGATTTTCTCGATTTACAATCGTTCGTTAGTTGCGATTCTCCAAATCCTTTTCCTGTAATGCGCGATTCTTCAATTCCGTTCGCGACAAGATAGGTAACCGTATTCTTAGCTCGCCTTTCCGATAGGTTTTTATTGTAGGCGGTACTAGCTTTAGAATCAGTATGTGACTGTACCTGAACTTTTACAGTTGGAAATTGCTTCATATAATCTATCACCTTCTGCATAGTATCAGAGGCATCGGGTCTGATAATATCTTTGTCCAAATCAAAATAGATAGGTCTTAAATTTAAGAAAACAATTAAATTGGTACCCGTCGGAGCTTGTTTTATGGATTTTTTGAGTACAATCTTTATATCGTTTGTATTGCCAGAATTTACCGTAGCGAACATTTTTTCTACATCATCGTAATCTGATTTTGAGGCAATTAGTTTGTATTCTCCATCTTCGCAATTTCCATCTAATGTAAAATTACCATTTTCATCAGAAGTGGTTGTAGCAACGACTTCATTTTTGCTATTCATAATGGAAACCCTTGCATCACTTAGTGCATTAAAACCATCTTCTCCTTTAATTGTGCCACTTACAACGGTGCTGCAACTAAAATCAAGAGGAACATTTTCTTGCAGGGAATAGATATCATCACCACCTTGACCACCTGCGCGGTTCGATGCGAAAAAACCAATACCTGAACTTTCATTAATAATAAAGGAGAAATCATCTTGTTCGCTGTTCACAGGTTTACCAATATTCAGTACTTCGGATGTTTCATCGTTCTCTACTTGAACTGCAAAAATATCGAGACCTCCTAAACCAGGATGTCCGTCGGAAGCAAAATAGAGCACATTATTCTGTGATATAAAGGGGAAGGTTTCTCTAGCCTCCGTATTAATTATATCTCCCATATTTTTAGGTGAACCATAGGTGCCATCACCATTAATGTCTACAACGAAAATATCCGATGCTCCGATGCTGCCCTCCATGTCAGACGCAAAATAAAGTTTGGTTTCATCAGCGCTCAAAGAAGGGTGGGCTGTAGAATAGGAGTCGCTATTAAATGGAAGTTCTTGAATATTTGTCCATTCCTCTCCGTCAATATCGGCACGATAAATTTTTAATCGACTGACCCCTTTTTCATCTCTAGCGAATTTACCATTCTGAGAATTATTTCTTGTGAAATAGACAACGGAGCCATCTTTGGTAAAGCTGGTTGACGATTCGTGAGTTTTCTTATTCATCGTTTTTGGTAGTTTTGAAGCCGATGAAAAAGTGCCATTGTCATTTATACCAGCTCTATACAGATTAAGGAAAGAACGATTTGTCCACTCATGAATATTTCTAGAAGTTGTACCCGTATCTCTTGCCGTAGAAAAAACAAGATTTTTTCCGAATAGGGAAGGGGCGAAATCAGATTCAGGAGAGTTAATAGATATATTCTGTATATCATACCGCCCTGATAAGTTTTCGATTTTATTTAAGTAGTCTTGTTGGTTCGCAAATTTTTTAGCCCGCACATCATCTCCTTGGGCCGAGTCAAATTTTTTCATCCACGTATCTGCAGCGGTATACTCCCCGGTTGACTTTAAAGATTGAGCATATCGATACATGTATTCTGGCTCTATATCGGCATCCTCTATCATAAAGAGTTTGCTGTACCATGATGAAGCTTCTTCATATTGTGCGTTCAAGTAATTTGCATTACCTAAGTTTTTAAAGATTTCCTCATCATTAAAACCATCGGCCACTAAGTCTTCATAGCTTTCAATAGCACTTTGATATGCGTATTTATCAAATTCGTTTTCAGCCTTTTCTACTTTTTTTGACTGAGAGTATGCTGTCAAAGAGGTAATTAAGGTTATGCCGAGAAGTATTGTTATTTTTTTTATCATGACATTTTTTTAGAAAAACCTAGGTGTAAGCACTCGCTTATATCGAGTCAAGAATTCATATCGTAACATAATTTCGAAAGATCCATCGTTAAATCTAGTACCTCCCAATTCGGTTACTTCACGGTCATAGGCCAAACCTACCATGAACTGGTCACTCAATTGAAACCCAAAGAGGGCGCTTACCGCTGCGTCCCATCTGTAAGCGGCACCTAGGGTAAACTTATCGTTGTATAGAAAGTTTGCGGAAATATCGGCTTGTAACGGCGCACCACTAACTGCTTTTAAAAGGACTGCTGGTTTGAATTTCCACCTCGGGTGGATATCGAAAACATAACCTGTAATCAAGTAAAAATTCATGCGTTCTTCGGCTAAAAATGAGGTGCTCGATGAAGAATCGTCGAAATGTCTAGTTTTCAAAAAATTGGGAACCGAGAGGCCAAGGTAAAAATCATCGGTATGGTAATAGACTCCTGCTCCGAAATTTGGTGAAAACTTTCGGTCTATATTGCTTAAGCCGATTGAAGATGCCTCGTTATTGTAGTTCGCCAATTTATTAAAATCAACATTCAAAAGATGAGCACTGGCCTTTACTCCAAAAGATAGTTTGGCGGTTCTTGATAGGGGTATGGTGTATGAGAAAACTCCATCAAAATAGGTTTCTTGATTGGTTCCGTTACCTATTTCATCGTTAACTATAGACAATCCGATTCCTACCCGTTCGGAGACGGGTGTATGAAAATTTATGGTCTGGGTCTTGGGGGCTCCATCCAATCCGATCCATTGAGATCGATGTAAGCCTACGATGCTAAATACTCCCCTAGAGCCAGCATAGGCCGGATTAACGGCCATGGTATTATACATGTATTGCGTGTACTGAGCATCTTGCTGTGCTATCGCGTCGGAGAATGAAGCAATTAGAAGAATGATTAATAGGAATTTTTTCATGATATTTTATAGAATAAGCAGGGTTTGTGCAATCTTATAATGTAAAGGTATCTATTTTTAGCTATGGCATCTCGATTGATCGGTGTTGCTATTCGAACCGAATTCGAATACTTTCAACCAATCATAAAATTAATCTATAAAATAGAAAGTGTCTCGTAGACCTTATTATTAATGTCTGCGATAATTAAATCGGGTACACCAAAAGATTAGCTAAAATTATTATACAAGTTGAAAGGGGAAAAGATAATGTTGTGTTTTCCTACATCTCTGATGTCTATTAGGAGAAAGTTGTTGTTTGTAGGTTATGCTATAAAAATAGCACCTTGCAACATTTTTCAGGGCCCATTAATTATAACGTTTTCGGTAACTTAGGTCTCAGGATGAACTCTTATTAAGAAATAATATTCCTGGTTACAGAAAATAGTTGTAGTTTTTGAGATTGTCCCGTTATAATTTACTAAGAATTAGACTATTTCTGACCTTGAGCATTAAGCCCTAAATCCTTCGCCTTCTTTAGCATAAATTTTTTGGCAGCATTGTAATCATTGGGAATCTCACCCTCAAGAATAGCCTCTTTAATGGCGTCTTTGATGATGCCTATTTCACGTGAGGGTTTCAGATTGAAAGTTTTCATAATTTCCTCACCACTTACAGGAGGTTGAAAATTTCTAATATGGTCACGTTCCTCTACCTCTTTTATTTTTTGACGTACCAACAAGAAGTTACTCTTATATTTTTTCTGTTTCTTAGAATTTTTGGTGGTAATATCCGCCTCACAAAGAGTCATTAAGTCGTCGACGTGGTCACCCGCTTCATATACCAAACGGCGAACTGCGGAATCTGTAACAAAATCTTCGGAAAGTACCTGTGGTCTTGAACTCATCAAGACCATTTTCTGAACATATTTCATCTTCTCGTTCAGCGGCATTCTAAGGCGCTTAAATAATTTATAGACCATTTTTGACCCTACAAATTCGTGACCGTGAAAAGTCCACCCGATTCGCTTGTGAAATTTTTTTGTAGGAGCTTTGCCAATATCATGTAGCAAGGCGGCCCAACGGAGCCAGAGATTATCTGTTTCTGATGAAATATTATCGACCACCTCTAGCGTATGCCAAAAATTGTCTTTATGTCGTTGACCTTCAATTTCTTCAATACCCTGAAGGGCGGTAAGCTCTGGTAAAATATAGGAGAGAAGCTCGGTTTTATGTAAAAGTGCTAAACCTTTTGAAGGTTTAGCACTGCCCATAATTTTGTGCAGCTCATCAACAATACGCTCTTTTGATATAATTTTAATTCGGTCTTTGTGGGCTGTAATCGCTTGCAGCGATTTTAATTCGATAGTAAAGTCTAACTGGGTGGCAAAGCGAACGGCACGCATCATTCTGAGCGGATCATCTGAATAGGTAATACCCGGTTCGAGTGGAGTTCTAATGATTTTATTTTCTAAATCATCAATACCGTTGAAAGGGTCTAAAAGAGCTCCAAAACTTGTTTTGTTTAAAGATAGGGCAAGGGCATTAATTGTAAAATCACGTCGATTCTGATCATCTTGTAAGCTACCATTTTCTACAATGGGTTTTCTACTATCTCTATGATAACTCTCTTTTCGTGCACCAACAAACTCAAGTTCGATACCCTTATGTTTCAGCATAGCAGTACCAAAGTTTTTGAAGACCGAAACCTGGGGTTTAGTATCCAATAATGAAGCTACTTTTTGAGCCAATTCAATTCCGCTGCCCACGGCGACAACATCAATGTCTTTTGAGGTTCCACGTTTTAAGAGATGGTCTCTCACAAAGCCACCGATTACATAGCACGACACACCCAATTCTTCGGCGGCTGCAGAAATAATTTTAAAAATAGGGTTTTCTAAAGCTTCTTTATGATTCACAAAATGTGGTTTTTTCTTTAGTCAGAGGCGTAATTAAGACCCTAATTAGTCTTTTGAACTGATTTTTTTACTTACGAATAATTTTTACAGTTCCATCATTGCCCAATTTTATGATTGCCGATGGTACCGCATTTTCATGTTCGGGCTGCAAATTTACCACATAGTCAACACCTTTTAAAACCTCATTAGAAATTTCAGAAAAACTTTTAGGTGTCGGTGAGCCCGAAAGGTTTGCAGAAGTGGAAACGATAGGTCTTTTGAATTTATTGATAAGGTACTGGCAAAATTTGTCAGATGCCACTCTAATAGCTAAGGTATTATCGGCAGCAACTAAATTCTTGGCAACCCCTTTGGGAGACTCATATATAATTGTCGTAGGTTTTGTAGAAAGGTCAATCAGATCATAGGCAAGCTCAGGAACTTTATCTACATGCTTTTCGAGCATAGCATCGTTAGCTACCAAACATATTAGGGCTTTGCTATCTATTCTATTTTTTAGATGATATACTTTTTTTACCGCTTCTTCATTGGTGGCGTCACAGCCAATGCCCCAGACCGTATCGGTCGGGTAGAGTATGAGTCCGCCGTTTTGAAGCACCTTAATGCAGGTGTTCAAATCATTCTTGAAATCGACAGCCATTATTTTTGATATTTCAATTTTTCTCGCTGCACACGCTCAATATCTAAAATATCTTTCTGTTTGTAAGTGAGTGCTTCATGAGTTGCTTTAAGATCACGACAGAGTTTTCTCAAACCCATAGGTTCTAAAGATGCAGCATGATCTGTACCTTTCCATGTTCGGTCTAATGTAAAATGTCGTTCTATGACATGGGCGCCCAAAGTGTATGCTGCCACATCAACAGCAATACCCAAGTGATGGCCCGAGAAACCAATACTCTTTACTTTTTCACCATATTTCTCTTGCAGTTTTAAAATGTCTAAGAGACAAACATCATTAAATGGTACGGGGTAGCCAGAGGTACAGTTGTACACAATCAAGTCTTTGCTTCTACCCCTTTCACCAAAAAAACGCACAATGTTTTCGATTTCATCTTTTGTGGTCATACCTGTAGAAATATGAATCTCACCTTGATAAAAATCACAGAGCCAACCTAACATGTCATAATTATTATTACAAGCTGAGGGAATTTTAATGAAATCTGGGTTTAAGCCAGCTATTTCTTTTGCAGAGGTTGTTTCCCAAACCGAAGTAGAGTAGGTTATGCCTACTTCTTCACAATAGTTTTTCAATTCTTGGTGTTGGGCTACATCAAACTCTAAAAATTCTCGATGTGCACCATAGGTGCTCCCATATGAATTAATTGGGTTGGGGTGAGGGGCCTTATATTGCTCCTCAGTCAGCAATTCTTTATTGTTGCGCTTCTGAAATTTAACAGCATTCGCATTGCCGAAAATTTTGGCCATATTGATAAGTTCCTTTGCAGTCTGCATATCACCTTTATGGTTGCAACCAATTTCTGCAATAACGTAGGGTTCTTTATAAGTCATTAAATCTTAGATTGTAGTTGATAATAAATTCGGATGCCTCTCTAATGGCACCCTCTGCGGAATTATTTTTCAGTACTATATCCGCATGAAACTTAATCGGTTCTGTAGCATTGGCTGGGCACAAAGACCAACCTGCTCTTAGCATATTGCTCAAATCGTTGATATCGTCACCAATGTATGCGATTTCTTGTGGGGTTATTTTTCTTTCGGCACATAACTTTTCGATGAGGGAGTATTTGTCTTTAATACCAAGAAAAATATCTTCTATTTTTAATTTCTTCATGCGTTGAGCCACCACGGTCGAGTTTTCAGATGTCATAACGATTATATTTACCCCATGCTGTCTTAATATTTCTAGACCCATACCGTCTCGCATATCAAAAACTTTAGAAAACTCGCCCTCACTATTAAAAGTGACCCGACCATCAGTAAATACCCCATCAACATCGAGCACCAAATGATTTATTCTCTTGTTACTCTTGTTTGATTTTGATTTTGAGATCAGTAGTTGTTCGATTACCAACCAGTCAGTTTCAGAGTCTATTTCGACCAATGTATCTTCATTCATCTCTACAACACCAATATCACCGCTTAATCGGTTTTTAGACGCAAGTAATGCTTTTTTGGTAGTGCAATAAACTGCTCCGTTTTCTATTAATAGACCTTCGAAATCTTGTCTTCTTGGACGATTTTCAAAATCGTAATTTAAAGGTTTACCATCTTTCGACCAGATAAATCGATGAGTATTTACAACACTCAAAACGGCATCAAGTTTTTCATTTTCCAGTTTGTCTAAGGCGGCATCTATATCTTTCCTTTTTGTAAGAGGTGAAGTGGCCTGCAGAAGACAAAAAATATCAAAATCTGTGTCGATAAGTTCACAGAATTCTAATATGGCAGATTCGGTCGTAGAAGTGTCCGATGCATTTTGTTGTGAACGTTTTAAAGTCTTTACTTTTTTTGACCATGCAAAATTTTGGGCTATATAATCAATTATATCATTATCGTCGGTAAAGACGAAAACTTCATCGAGTTTTGAAAAGATAGCTTCTGTGAGTACCCAGGTGAAAAGAGGTCTACCTAGCAACTTTTTCTTATTCTTGCCCGGAATACCTTTTGAGTTTTTTCTAAGAGGAATGAATCCTACTGATTTATTTGACATTTTTTCTTTTTCTAGCTGTCTATTACCATATTTTGTATAAGGTCTCGGGTGGCTTTGACCGTAAATTTATCCAAATAATCTTTACCCATGAAAAAACGCTCATTTACGATTTCAAGATTTGAAAGAGCTGTAGAGAACAAGGTGTAACCTTGCTCGAAGTAAAACCCTTCTTTGAGACCAAGTATCTCGATTGGAAAAAGAGCAGGTAAAATAGTTATATCTTCAAAATAGTCTTCATATTTAGTAATTTCTCTAGGGTGGGTTTTCAAAATTATGTTCAGGTTTTGAGGTACTTTTGAGATAATGTCTCTATAGATTTCTATTTTTTCTACTTCACTATTGATGACCTTGTCTTCTGAAATAGGTTGAGTTAAAATAAGAGCATTGTTTTCTTTTGCCAAGACGAATGTATCATCCGGTAAAAAAATATTGAACAATTCTTCTTTTGTTTTGAAATCTAACTTAGAAACCTCTTTTTTAATATTAAGCTCAACTGCTTTTTTTTGCAATGGTCTTGGTAATCTGTTCGGAAACTGAGCATGAATTGTAATGATTTGCTTGTCAAAACCTCCGCCGATTGGCGTTTTTGTGAGATAGTTTTTATAAAATTGTTCAAATGGCGTATGGCGCTGACTGTACGTTCGTGCACCATCCTCAATCATATTTATACCTTTTTGACCGAATTCATAAAGAAAATAACTTTTAGATGAATCGGTGTCACATAAGTAAATATTCGAGCTTGAGATGAACGAATGTTCTGTTTTTAGAACAGGATGTTTTGTCTCTAAATATGGAGGTAACTTAGATTTTCTACGAAAAGAATAGTTGAATTTACCAAGGTCTATGATGTGTTTCTTGCGCTCAGAAATTATATGCACATCCCTGAAAAAATTCTTTTTTAGGTTGGGTATCAGGGTCTCTATAAATGGAGTGCTTTCTACGAGAAAAAGAAGGTTTTCGCCCCTATTATTTTGACTGTTCGACCCATCTTTCAGTATGTGTAAAAGCGACAGATAAATGTGATAAATAGTGGAGCCTACATAGGTTCGCTTCATATAATTCGATGAAATAGTATTGGAGATGGAACGCAAAAAACTACATTTGCAAAAGTAGTTAAAATTAAATCAATCATTAATGAGCACGGTAAGTGTCATAGTCAGTACTTACAATAAACCAGATTGGCTTGAGAAAGTTCTTTGGGGTTTCAACTGTCAAACCTATAAAGATTTTGAACTTATCGTTGCTGATGATGGTTCTGGGGAAGATACCAAAGCATTGATTGAAAAATATCGTAACAAGGTATCTTATGATATTAAGCATGTATGGCAAGAAGATGACGGCTTTCAAAAATGTCGCATACTGAACAAAGGTGTTCAAGCTTGCAGTACAGAATATATTATCATGACCGACGGTGACTGTATACCTCGAGAAGATTTTGTGCAGGTACATTATATTAATAAAGAACCTGGTTATTTTATTTCTGGTGGATATTATATGCTACCCATGAACATTTCGAACGAAATTACTTTGGAAGACATTGAGAAGCAGAACTGCTTTAATATTCAATGGTTAAAGGAAAAGGGAATACCCAAAACTTTTAAGAACAACAAGCTTACAGCCCGAGGTTTTATCTCAACCCTGTTTAATACATTTACCCCAACAAATGCGAGCTGGAACGGTCATAATTCTTCAGGTTGGAAAAAAGATATATATAATATAAACGGCTTTGATGAACGAATGCAGTACGGGGGAGAAGACCGTGAATTTGGTGAACGTCTATTTAACTATGGTGTTAAATCAAAGCAATTACGTTACAGTGCGGTATGTGTTCATTTAGATCATGAGCGCGGTTATAGAACGCCCGAAGCGATTGCCAAAAATCAGGTGATAAGAAAAGAGGTCAAACAGAATAAAAGTGTTTGGACGTATCATGGCATAACTAAATAGTAAGCCAACTCGTTCTTTTTTTCAAGTTTTTTCAATTCTCTATATCTTTCAAGGTCACCTAAAGCATTGAGGTAACATATAACCACACCCTTTTGACCATCTAATATGCCCAAACGTATGATGTAATGATTGAAAAACTTCCATAGAGGTTTAAAAACCAATGATAATAGGTTATAACGATTTTCTCGATAAAAATCTTCTTTCGCCTTCAATCTGCCATATTTAAGCATTTTTGATTTATAATCTTCAAAACTTTTATAACAGTAATGGGTCAGTTTTTCTTTTAGAATACCTGACTTACCAATAACATCAAGGGTTTCATGTACTATTTTTTTGTCAGAAAAATTTGCCTTGCTTTTTCTGAACAATCTATAATTTTTATCGGTCTGCCATCCACTAAAGTTTAATGGTTTGTTGGCAAACATAAACTTTCTGTAAAACCAAAAAGCTGAAATATCGGTATCACTATTGACAGTTTTGATAATCTCAGCCTTCAATTTCTCAGATACCACTTCATCAGCATCTAAAAACAAAACCCAATCATTTGTGGCTTGTTTCAGCGTAAAAGATTTTTGAAGTGTGAAGTTCGAGAATGGATGTTGAATGACCTTCACCTTTGGGTGCGCCTTCAAAAATTCGAATGTACCATCGGTACTATAAGAATCTACAACAATAATTTCGTCGGCAAATTCTACTGATTTAATACACTTCTCAATGTACCCTATTTCATTGTAGGTTATGATTAATGCTGATACTTTTTGTCTCTCTTTCGGCATCGTTAAGCTTTAGGTTTGGGTGGTCTTCTAATATGTAGATTAAAAAGTTTAGAAAAGGTTGCGTTTCCATACATAAATAAGATACTACTCAACTATAACAATTAAAAAACAAAAAAATTATATTTAATCAAAAAAATCTTACATTTTATACTGCAACGTCGTATTCACGTAGGGCATCGTTCAATGATGTTTTCTTGTTGGTACTCTCTTTTCTGGTTCCGATGATCAAAGCGCAAGGCACTTGAAAATCTCCTGCCGCAAACTTTTTTGTATAACTACCCGGTATAACAACTGAGCGTGCAGGAACCCTACCTTTCATTTCAACTGGGCTGTCACCTGTAACATCTATAATCTTCGTTGAGGCGGTAAGAACCACATTTGCACCGAGTACGGCTTCTTTCTCTACCTTTACACCTTCAACAACAATACATCGTGAACCGATAAACGCATTATCTTCGATGATAACCGGAGATGCCTGTAAAGGCTCTAACACCCCTCCGATACCAACACCACCGCTGAGGTGTACGTTTTTGCCTATTTGCGCACAGCTACCAACAGTTGCCCAAGTATCGACCATAGTACCTTCATCGACGTATGCGCCAATGTTTACATAACTAGGCATTAAAATAGTTCCTGATGATATATAAGCCCCATGTCTCGCCACGGCGTGAGGCACCACTCTGATTCCTTTTTCTTTATACCCTTTTTTCAATGGAATTTTATCGTGATATTCAAAAATTCCCGCTTCAAGAGTTTCCATTTTTTGAATAGGAAAATAAAGCACTACTCCCTTTTTGACCCATTCGTTTATCTGCCAACCATTTTCAGTAGGTTCTGCGCAACGAAGTTCACCAAGATCTAACAAGTTGATAACCTGACGAATGGCAGATTGGGTATCTTGTTCTTTTAAAAGTTCTCTATTGTCCCAAGCATTTTCAATGGTCTTTCTTAATTCGGTCATAGTACACGTTTATTTATAGTTTATAGTAGTTTCGGCTATCAGTTTAATATAAAAAATCTGAAATATTTCTTATCGTTAGCCCCAACTGAATATTTACTTTTTGTAGGCCGTAAGGCGATGCAAATATAATTGGTCATTTAGGATTTCAAGCCCCAATTTTACGCTTATAACATTTTATAAGTTATTTTTGCCAAAAATTTTGGCGTGGGAAGGTTGTTGGCATTGGATTTTGGACAGAAAAGAACAGGAATTGCTGTTACCGATGAATTACAATTGATCGCTTCTGGTTTGACCACAGTATCAACTTCAAAATTGTTCGATTTTTTGAAGAATTACGTAGTTGCTGAGAACGTTGAAAAGTTCATCATTGGCGAGCCAAAACAAATGAACAATACTCCCTCACAATCGGAGGCCTTAATTGTTCCATTTATCGGAAAGCTTCAGAAGTTACATCCCGAAATACCCATTGAGCGACAAGATGAAAGGTTTACTTCAAAATTGGCCATGCAGAGCATGATAGCAGGGGGGATGAAGAAAAAAAAGCGCAGAGATAAAGGCTTGGTCGACGAGATTAGTGCCACTATAATATTACAAGACTATTTAAACAAGATTAAATGATTTTACCTATTGTAGCATATGGTGACCCAGTGCTTCGTAAAGTAGCTAAAGAAATACCTGAAAATTACCCAAAGCTTAACGATTTGCTAGACAATATGTGGGAAACCATGTATAATGCCAGCGGAGTTGGTTTGGCTGCTCCCCAAATCGGTTTGCCTGTACGTATATTTTTGGTCGACACAACACCCTTCGCCAATGATGAGGAGCTTTCCCCAGAGGAGCAAAACCAATTGAACGGCTTTAAGAAGACTTTTATTAATGCAAATATTACTGAAGAAACAGGTGAAGAATGGACTTTTAACGAAGGGTGCCTTAGTATACCCGACGTAAGAGAAGATGTGAAACGTAAAGATACATTGACCATTACTTATTTCGATGAAAATT
The DNA here is from genome assembly GCA_002813285.1 of Flavobacteriaceae bacterium MAR_2009_75. Classification (NCBI taxonomy): domain Bacteria; kingdom Pseudomonadati; phylum Bacteroidota; class Flavobacteriia; order Flavobacteriales; family Flavobacteriaceae; species Flavobacteriaceae bacterium MAR_2009_75. Next base: position 770,974 of record PHTZ01000001.1, on the reverse strand, counting down.
TCAAAGAGCATACCGAGACCTATGATGGACTTTTGGCAAGGGTAATTCAGCATGAATATGATCATATTGAGGGCATACTCTTTACCGATAAACTTTCGCCTCTAAAGAAGCGAATGATTAAAGGGCGGCTGAACAATATTTCTAAAGGAAAGATAAACGTCGATTATCGCATGCGTTTTCCTAACATGAAAAAAGGACGTTAAATTTTTATCGTAATCCACCGAAAAGTATAATATTTGCGCTCCTAAAACGGAATTTTCTATATGAGTTTAGACAAAGTTTTATCTATTGGGGGCAAGCCAGGCCTTTATAAATTGGTAACACAGACACGAAACGGTTTTGTTGCCGAATCTTTATTAGACAAGAAACGTATTACAGTAAGTATGCGTAGTAATGTTAGTGTGCTTTCTGAAATTGCTATTTATACTTTAGATGAGGAGCTACCACTTCGTGAAGTTTTTCTAAAGATACAGGTGAAAGAAAAAGGAGGCAAAACTTCCATTGGGCATAAAGAAGAAAAGATTAAGCTGGAAGAGTATTTTTTTGAAATTCTACCAAACTACGACGAAGATAGAGTGTACGCCAGTGATATTAAGAAAGTGATTCAATGGTATAATATATTACTCGAGAACGGAATAACCGATTTTTCTGAGAAGAAAGAAGGAGCTTCTGAAGAAGAGTAAAAAGAAAAGCCCTCGGTAGAGGGCTTTTCTTTTTTTGCTCAATTATCTTTAGTTCTTTTCAGACCCCGTATCAGGTTGGTTTATAGCTTGATATTTGAAAATATCGTTTCGAGAGTAATGACCTATTACATCAAAGTCAAATTTACTTCCGGTGAGCTCGTTCAGATTCAGTTCTGCGGTAAGTAGTCCAGCTTTGTCGAAGAGTGGTCCCGCAATTATTTCTCCCATTGGATTAATGATAATACTTCCACCACGGCAAAGTGCTTCAGACGCATCAATTACAAGATTTTTATATTTTTCAGGGTACATGTCTTTGGTGAAATATTGGTTGCAGCCCAAAACAAAGCAACGCCCTTCAAGTGCTATATGACGAAGTGTTGCCGTCCATCCGTCACGTGAATCGGCTGTGGGTGCCAAATAGATTTCTACGCCTTTTTGATACATGGCCATTCTGGCCAAAGGCATATAATTCTCCCAGCAAATAAGACCGCCCAACCTGCCTATTTTAGTTTGGTAGGTAACTAAAGATTCTCCATCGGCCTCTGCCCAAATGAGACGTTCAGACCCTGTAGGTTTTATTTTTCTGTGTACGCCCAGCAGCCCATCGGTAGGCGAGATATAGACCATCGAACAATACAGACTATTATTGATTTTTTGTTTTTCGGTAATACCAATTACGAGATAAACAGTATTGGTTTTCGCCAGTTTTTCTAGGCGCTTCATTTCAGGGCCTTCTACATCAATACTATTATCATAATATTTCGCATACAGTTCACGACCTTGTTGCGTACGTTTTCCGATTTTGGTGCCGAAGTCAAAACCTCTTGGGTAGCCCGGAATAAATGATTCCGGAAACATTAACAATTGGCAGCCCTCGTTGGCGTATTGGCGCACTAAAGCTTCCGTTTTATCCAAGGTTTTATCTTTATCAAAAAATACAGGATTCTCTTGCACCAAGCCAACTTTTACCTTCATTGATCTTAATTATTAGGCCTTAGTCTTTTTTGATTTCTTTGTAGGTATATTTACTTTTCTTCCAATCGATAAGTGGTGATGGGTAGTATTTTACATCCATTCTATCTAAGAAAGGTGCTTGATTTGCCAAACGTACCTTATAGCTTTCCCAATCACGATTCTCAGGGGTCGACCAACTTAGTTCAGAATAACCGATGGCTCGAGGAAAAGCCAGGTACTCTACTTCATCAATATTACTTACGGTCTCAGACCATAAAGGGGCCTCGATACCTAGAATGTTTTCTACCGGTATGCCTTCATACTGCTCTGGTGTCCAAATATATGCAGAGTCTGTAGGAATAAAAGCGGCCCAATGAAGTCCGTGCTTTGATAAGGTATCATATTGCATATCTAAATAGGCTTTTTTGGCAGGAGACATGATTATTTTCATTCCTTTTTCAACCGCCAAATCGGCATTTTCTTTACTTGACCAAAATTGTGCAATTGACTTTGAATCAACATCGGCGGTTACTATCTCATCCCATCCGATCATGGTTTTACCATATTTTTGAACGATTTTCTCGACTTTCTCGACAAAGTAGATATAATCTTTCTTTTTTGTTACATGACTTTCGTCGCCACCAATATGAAAATAAGGGCCAGGTGTTATAGCTGAAATTTCTCTTACCACGTCGTCGATAAAAGCGTAGACCGTATCTTTTCGGGTATCGAAGGTGCTAAAGCCTACATGGGTGCCTTCATACAGTTCGACTTTCTTGCCGTTACCGTTTAGAAAGGGGTAGGCTACAGAAGCTGCATTAGTATGACCCGGCATATCAAATTCAGGTATAATCGTAATGAAACGTTCTGACGCATAATTTACGATATCGGTATATTCTTCTTGAGTGAAAAAACCACCTGATTCTCCACCGACCTCAGTGCTTCCACCAATTTCGGTAAGTTTAGGCCAAGATTTTATTTCAATTCGCCACCCTTGGTCATCGGTCAAATGAAGATGAAGTACATTGTACTTATAGTACGCCAAAAGGTCTATATACTTTTTTACATCTTCAACACTAAAAAAGTGGCGTGCCACATCGAGCATACTGCCACGGTATTCAAAAACGGGGTTATCTGTAATTTTACCGGTGGGTATAGGCCACACCTTGTATTCGGCGACGGTGTCAAGACTTACTTCGGGTATAATCTGTCGTAAAGTTTGAACTCCTCTAAAAGCACCTTCGGCCGTATTGGAATTAAGAATTACAGAATCGGCCGTGATATATAATTGGTAGGCTTCAGGAGCATTTAGTTCTAAACTATCTGATTGGTTAATATATATGATACCTTCTCTGCCCGGAATCTCTTCTACATTTACGGGAATATCCAAATCTGTTTTGCCTTTTATTTTTTTTGAAAGAAATTCACCTACTTGGGTAAACCCGTCGGCATTTTCAGAAGTGTAAATAGCGGTAAACTCATCTAAGGCGAAAGCCTTTTCTGTGGCAACTACTTTTTTGGGCATGGGAATCATGTTTTCCATGGCCAAATCTGATTTTGGTAGATTCAGTACCCGTTTCTTTTTTTCAGGTTCGCAAGATAGAAATGCTACAAATCCGCAACATATAATTAGACTCTTGATTAGGTTTGATTTCATTTTGGTTTGCAATATTTGATTTATATAGGGTTTGTTTTGGTCATACTTACTGAAAGAGGGTTACTGCTCTATGAATTCTCTCATCACCTGAAACCAGATTTCATAGCCTTTGGCATTCATATGAAGGCCATCTTCTATAAAGATATCTTGTTGCAACTTTCTTCCATTCATCATAGGTGTCCACACATCTGCATAGTTCAAAAGGTCATCTTTTTTGGCAAGCCTTTTGAATTTTCTATTGAGTCTTTTGTATTTTCCTTTTAAATTCCATCTAGAAATGCTTGGTTTGGCCGATATAATAACTATTTCGGTCGACGGGTCACGTTCTTTGATAAGGCTAATTATCTGTTGTGTGGTACTTATGATTTCGTTGGGGCGTTTATTGGCCGATATATCATTATCACCTTCGTAGATAAAGACTTTTTTCGGCTTGTATTTCAAAATAAGATTATCGGAAAAATACAGGAGATCAGATGCCTGCGAACCTCCAAAACCGGAATTGATGATTTGATGGTTGGGAAAACGCTCTTGAAGGTCTTTCCACATACGAACACTTGAACTTCCTGTAAAAACAATAGTCTCCTTCGCGGGGTTCCATATAGAATCATACTTCATTTCAATTTTCTCGACTTGATTTTTATATCGTTGTGCATCTTGAGCTAGGGCAACAGAAGATATGAGCAATAATAGTGTTAAAAGAAGGTGTTTCATAGGGTATATTTGAGTGTTACAAGTTAGTTTTTATTTACCTCTGTTCAAAGTATTCTTAGGGTGTCGACCGTGGGATACGTAATAAGTTCACTATGAATAGTTAATGAATGACTCAACCATATCAATATGAACCAGCTTAAATTATTTCTTATGAGACCCTATTTCAAATCACTCGTTTGTCTTACAGTTTTTCTAGGATCTGTGTTTGCCGTGACCGCACAACAGATAAGTAAAGAAGAACTTATTTTTTTAACTCCGGAATGGAAAGGGGAGCGTTTCGAAGATGGTAGGCCGAAGGTTTCGGACGATATCTTAAAGAGAATGAAAGGTGTTACCATAGAAGAAGCTTGGGCAGTACTCAAAGGTGAAAATTTTAAGTATCAGTATGCAGAAGATTGGCAGACCATTAACCCTGATAGTGTGCTTGTAGGTAGAGCGGTTACGGCTGTATTTATGCCAGGTAGGCCCGATATACATCGTGTTATAGATGATCGAGGGCATAATCAAGACGGGCGAATAAAATCTCAAAATGCTTGGACCATTGATTTGCTTCAAAAAGGAGATGTTTATGTAGTAGATCAGTTCGGTGCACATGTAGATGGACCCACCATAGGAGATAATTTGGGAAATTCCATTTATGCGAAAACAGGTAACGGAATCGTCTATGACGGGGCCATACGTGATATAAACGGTCTTAAAGAAATCGGCGGTTTCACTTCCTTTTTTCGAACCTATCACCCTTCTCACCATCTCAACAATCCCGATGATGATTTGAACACCACTTTGATAGGCATAAACACGCCTACACGAATAGGTATGGCTACCGTAATTCCGGGTGATATAGTTTTAGGCCGAGATGGAGGTGTTATTTTCATTCCGCCCCATTTAGCAGAAAAAGTGGTCAAAATTTCAGAAGTGGTTCGGCTTCGCGATATGTTCGGTCACCAAAGACTTAGAGAGCAAAAGTATACCCCCGGTGAAATTGATAACCGTTGGTCAGATAAAATCGAAAAAGATTTCTCTCAATGGTTGAACGCTCATATTGATGAACTTCCCGTACCTAAGGAACAGATTCAGGAGCTGTTAAAGACCAGAACTTGGTAGTTAAGTAAAAATATCGGTTATTTTTTAGGGTTTCTTCGGTTTGATTACGTAGTAATTGTGAATCATCCAATTAAACTGTCCGATTATGAAAAATTCAAGAAGAGACTTTCTATCTAAAGCCGTTGCCACCACAGCCTTGACCACTTTGCCGTTGGTCAATTATGGAAAAGAATATATAGATGCCATTGAGCGAACCCCAAAAATGTCGGCACCATCCGATCTAAAGATAACGGATATCAAATGTGGGTTCATACGTGGTGGCCATAGTCTTTTCGTAAAAATTTATAGTAATCAAGATATTGTGGGTCATGGTGAGGGGGTTGACGCGACCCCTGGTACTTATCATTTGGTCAAAAGTTTTGGAGAGCGAATAAAAGGAAAGAGCCCGTTGAACGTTCATCGACTTTTTGAAGACATACGAAGAAGCGGTTTTTTTGAAGGTGCACAATCGGGAATGTTCGTTGCGGTTTTGACCGCTGTCGAGACTGCCCTGTGGGATTTAGCGGGAAAAGCCCTGAACCTCCCAGTATATCAACTTTTAGGAGGAAAATTCAGGGACAAGATTAGGGTTTATATGGATACGGCACTGTATCAAAACAGGCTTCCCAAACCCGAAGATTTTGCAGCGAGTGCCAAAGAAGCCGTGGATATGGGCTTTACGGCGGTGAAGTTTGATTTGGATCAGGCCAATGATCCTAATAAATATGATAAATACAATTGGACGGCGGGCCCTGCGGAAATTCAGCGTATGTACGACCAAATGGCAGCTACTCGTGAGGCTGTTGGGCCAAACATCGATATATGTGCAGACATGCATGGTAAATACGATGCAATTACAGGTGAAAAGGTCGCAAAGATGCTTGAGCCTTTAAATATGATGTGGCTCGAAGAACCTATACCTGCTGAAAATACTGATGCATACAAAAAAATAACGGAGTCGACTAGCACGCCTATATGCGCTGGAGAAAATCACTACCTCGCCCATGGGTTTAGGCCACTTTTGGAAACAGGTGCAGTCGATATTATCATGCCTGACCTGCAAAAGGCCGGGGGGCTAGGTGAAGCACAACGAATCGCTAATTTGGCCAATCTCTATTATGTGCCTTTTGCTCCTCATATGGTAGCGTCTTTTCTAGGAGCAATGGCCTCATGTCATGTTTGTGCCTCGGTGCCCAATTTTATGATACTTGAGTGGCAGATTTATTTTCATAAAGATCCCATGTATAAAGAAATCGTTACCTATGACGAAGAAATGGTAGAAGATGGTTTTATAAAACTATCGGAGAAACCAGGTATTGGAGTAGAAATTAACGAAGAGGGCATGAAAAAATATGCGGACAAAAATGTACCTTTTTTCAAATAATCATTTAATTTTTTTAGGAATAAAAATTAGTCTTTTTTAGAAGTCGAAACGATGTTTTCAACCACGGCCCAGTCGTAGAAGCGTTGTATCCAATCGTCAGAAGGCAAATCTTGGGTTTTCATGCCGAATCCGTGGCCACCTTGTGAATACATGTGTAACGCAGGTCGGTAACCTTTGTTTAGCCATGAATTATAGAGTGCAATACTACCCTTGGCTAAGCCTAGCGGATCGTCAGTAGCACATACAATCAACATCTTGGGCGCATCGGTTGGAGCATCTTGTACAGGGAATGCCGTCGTCCACGGATAAACGGGCACTATAAAATCGGGCTTATCTATGGTATTTGCATAATAGGCAACCCCCATGGTTACCGCCCCTCCGGCCGAAAAGCCCATAAAACCAATTTTAGAAACGTCAACACTATACATTTGGGCATTTTCCCGCACATAGGCCACAGCTGATAGACCATCTGCAATTGATATGGGTAGAATAGGTTTGATGCGTTCCCCAATTTTAGCGGGGTTGTTTACACCTTCGTCACTTATTTCCTTAGTACCGTCTTCACCTGTCGGTACAAGCCTATATTTTAGAACAAAGACGGTAATACCTTTATCGTTAAGCCATTTGGCCACCATATTGCCTTCACTTTCAATACTTAGCCCGTAGAGCCCACCACCCGGAGCAATAATGATAGCTGTACCATTTGGGTTTTCAGGTTTAAAGACCTGCATGGTCGGTTTTGACACATTGGTAACGACTTGAGTGTCCCATACTTCAGAATGAAATTGGCGTTCTTTTGTGGCCCAAGTTACACCTTCTGCCTTTTCATGAGGAATTTCAATAATTTCTTGTGAAAGAATAGGGGTGATTATAGTCATAATCGCGATTAGTGTGATAAAATGTTTCATTGGTTATAATTTAAACTCCGATGAGTAGGTATACAAGTGCTGCCAAGAACCCTCCGATTATTGGCCCAACGATTGGTACCCATGCGTAAGACCAATCACTACTTCCCTTACCTTTTAACGGTAAAATAGCATGCATTAGTCTAGGGCCTAGGTCACGTGCAGGGTTTATGGCATACCCAGTTGGTCCGCCGAGGCCAAAGCCAATTCCCATGACCAATAAAGCAACCGGTAAAGCATCTAAAGACCCTAGAGATACAGGTTCATCTGAAATGGCTCCTCCGGCGATATAGAAAACTCCAAATACCAGAGCAAACGTGCCTATGATTTCGGTAATTAAATTCCAAAACGGACTACGAATAGCGGGTGATGTTGAAAATGTAGCTAGAATAGCACCTTGATCATCAGTGGCATCATATTGCTTTTTATAATTGAGCCATACTAATAGGTTACCCATCATCGCACCAAGTATTTGAGCTATAATATAGCCTGGAACCAATGACCAATCAAATTTACCTGCTGTGGCCAAACCTAGGGTAACCGCAGGGTTGAGGTGCGCTCCACTAACATCGGCACTTACAAAAACACCGACAAACACGGCTATACCCCATGCAATAGAAATACCGACCCAACCAGAATCTGAGCCTTTGGTGCCTTTTAGCACAAGATTAGCTACAATTCCGTTGCCTAAAAGAATAAGCATACAGGTACCGATAAATTCAAAAATATAAATGGTCATGATTTAAGTTGATTTTGAGAGATAAAAGATAGGGAAATTAGATTAGTGTGCCTCACAAACCATTTAATAGAAACCCTGAAGATTGTATTCAAAGGGTATTGAAAGACCTGTATTATTCGTTATTCAGTACCTGAATTTTGCAAAAGTTTGTTTTAATAAACAGTACAGTTGTTAAACACCAAACTGCTGTAAATGGTGGTCAAGGTGTTTGTAGAACAAAATATTCCACTCTTTCGTTGAGAGAGGACCGAATGCATGTGATTCTCTTTTGTCAAAATACTCCTCGCCTAATTTCTGGGTTTTTTTTATATGGTCGATCAATAGATCTTTTTCCTTTTGAAAATCACGTTCGTCTACTACCAAAAATACAGGTGCGGTACGCATATTTTTTTTGTAAGGTTTTGGCCCGGTAACAATTCTTTTGGCAAACAGCTTTATCATGAACTTTTTAAAACCTTTTGGCTTTGGGTATTTATCAGTATAAACTAAATCATAAGTAACATTGCAATGGGCCAACATTTGGGCCACATTCATTTTGCCCCATAAATTTTGGGTTTTTGGGGTTAATGAATTCACCCGTGAAATGAGCTCTTCTGAAACTTGAAGATTAAATACGTTTTTCATAGTACAAAGTTTGGCCAAGGCGTTAGTGATCAAATATAGTAAAAGTAGTTTTTGTTAATGATTTGAACAAGTTGATAGCGTATTGATGAATAGGTATTGTCCTGCATTGTGAGTAAGGGGTTCAATACATAGTGGTATTCGATAAGTTGCTCTATCTGAGTTCAATTGAATGTTTCTGACTGGATAATATGTATTTTTCATCTAAACGCATAGAAGTGGCCTATGAACCTTTTTTTGAGAATAGGTGTGCTCGATACCACAATAATTTTTATTTATATTAACATTTTATCGTATGAAAAAATGTACTTTAGATATGTATCTATTATCGATTACTTGCTGCTCCTCCCCGAAATCTTAATATAGTACTGTAGTCTTTTTAGCAGTTCAAAACTTTATGTGGAAGAAGTATTTTAATATTTTTTTATTGCTTTATATACCATTGTTAGTTATTTCTCTCTTGATGTTGATAGGGCATAAAGAAGAAAGAATTGCTACCTTAAAGCAGAGAGAAGATTCTATTTCAAGAAATAAGACTTATCTGCTAAGTGATGTTTGTCATTACCTGATTCATAATACCAATTATTGGTCTTCTATAATTTATCCGCCCTCCTTTGATCCTAAAGGTCAGCACTCGAGTTTTCTGCATCCGTATATTGAGGTCATTAAAAATATTGGTTTCTACGACCAGTTTCGAATTATTGATTTAGAGGGTAAAGAATTACTTAGGTATCAAAGTAATTTAGGTCAGAAAATGGAGTTGGCTCCTTTACAAAACAAGGTTGACAGCGAATATGTCAAACAAGGTTTGAACTTGAATAAGGGTGAAATTTACCTGTCTCGTATAAATTTAAATCGAGAAGATGGGATAATTGAAAAACCCTATAAACCCGTTCTTCGAACCGTTGGGCCTATCTATGATTCTTTAAATCAGAAAACTGGATTAATCGTTATTAATTTTCGTATGCAAGATGTACTTGGCATACTGACAAGTACAAGACCTGATGGTAATACGTATGTAATTGATTCTGAACATAACATTATTGCATCAAGTATCGGTGATAAAACCATGACGTTCGAAATGAATAAGAGCGTAGATTCACTTGATGGTAGGTTGCAAAAATTAAATGTGAAGGGCCTACAATCGGGAAAGGACACTACTTTTTTTGAAGATGGTAGGGTTTGGAGTCTTCATAAAGTTCTTATGACCAATGGGGAACTCAATAAAAGTGCTGCTTACGTGGCACCCGAGAAAATAGTAACAGCAACTGAATGGGCCGTTGTTCGTGAAATACCACCTGAAGCTATAAAAGCTGGTTTATGGCCCCTTTACCAGAACTTTATATTGCTGCATCTGTTTTCGTTACTTACGTTGTCCGGTATTTCATATGGTTTTAATAAATATCAATCAAATAATAGAGATTTATATAGTAGAATAGAAGAAAAAAATAAGGTGTTGTTGATCAATCAAAAAAGCTTGAAAACGATAAATGATGTAGTCAAAAAAACGAACCAGCGTTTAAGTGTTAAAAATGAGCAGTTAGAGCAGTTTAGTTATTTAATATCCCATAATTTAAGAGCACCGGTTACAACTATGTCTTTGATAATAGATGTCATTAAAAACGAAAAAAATGAAGAGAACGTTAAAACGCTTCTGCCCAAGCTTCATATACTTTCAGATAGTATCAGCCGTCTTACAGAAGATATTAAAGAATATGTCACAGCAGTGGACTACGAAGACACTGAATTACAAGAGATTAACATATATGCCCTTATTCAAAGTCTACGCGGCGATTTTCCCGAATTAATGACTGATCTCAGTAATTTTAAAATAGTTTATGAGTTGCAGGAATGGAAAACAGTCAAATCATCAAAATATCATTTACAAAGTGTTTTTCGCCATTTGATTTCCAATGCCATAAAATATAGAAATACCGAGATTGTATCGTATTTACTTTTTAGAAGTGAAGTCGAAAATAATCGAAAAATTCTTTATGTTGAAGACAATGGTCTAGGAATTAATATGGAACGCTATGGCGATGACCTCTTCAAGTTGTACAAAAAGTTCCACCGAAATGTTTCAGGTAAGGGTATGGGGCTTTTTATGGTTAAAACTCAGCTCGAGGAAGTAGGAGCCACCATAAGTGCAAAAAGTATTGAAGGAAAAGGAACAAAATTCAAAATAATTTTTTAACTTAAAACTGGAGATTATGTAATAATTATAGTTAACAATCAAGTTTTTAACCTTAATGGAAGCAATCAGCAACTAACAAAAACCATAATGAAAAAAGCTAGTATTCTACTTGTAGACGATGATGAAATTTATCTCTACCTAACAGAACGACTGATAGATGGTATATCAGAGAATTTAACCGTAAAATCGTTCACTGATGGTGAAAAGGCGTTCGACTATGTAAGCAACTGCGTAAATGAGCAGACCGAATTGCCCGGAGTTATTCTATTGGACGTAAATATGCCATTTTTAGATGGCTGGGGATTCTTACGGGAATTCAAAGAATTGAAAAACAAGATAAACGACAAAGTATTTATTTACTTGGTGACCTCTTCTGAACGTGAAAGGGATAAAGTACGTGCCCAAGAATTTGAAGAACTTACGGGGTATGTGGTAAAACCGGTATCGGAAGATAAGTTGGTAGAAATACTTAATGAAGTTTATGAAAACCACTGGTAATTATTGAAAAAATTTACTTTAGAATAAAAAGATTCTTTTTGAAGTTTTTGATGTAGTTATCAGCAAATTGTATAGCAAACGACAGAACCAGTTTTGGTTCGTCGTTTGTTTATCTTCAAAAACATAATATACATCAAGGCTTAGATTTGTTTTGAATACTCAAAGCACAGATTGCATTTTATTAGTGATTCATACTTATATGTTTTGAAGCATTATCATTTTACCATCGAACGCCATTAACTGCCATTTCTAGTGTGTAAACTGAATCCATTGCGGTTATGAACAATATATTTTGATCAGGGCCTGCAAAAGTCACATTGGCCGTCCATTTTTCGGGTACGGCGATATGTTCTATTTTCTCTCCCTTTGAATTGAATACGGTAACTCCGTCTCCGGTCAAATACACATTGCCTAAGTTGTCAACGGTCATACCGTCACTACCCATATCGGCGAAAAGTTTTTTATTACTTAGGCTTCCATCTTTTTCAATGGTATAGACATATGTTTTTTTTGCTCCATTATCAGAGACATAAAGTGTTTTGCCATCTGCTGATCCGATTATGCCATTGGGCTGTTCATAATTATCATCGATGACAAATCTGGGTGAAGAGCCGTTCGGTTCTAGATAATAAACGCGTCTGGCAGATTGTTCTGGTTCTGTATGTTTCCACCAAGGGCGTTTATAGAAAGGGTCGGTGAAGTAGATACCACCTGACTTGTCGACCCACAGATCATTTGGGCCGTTGAATTTCTTATGCTTAAAGTCTTTAAGAAGAACGGTTACTTCTTTGTTCTTGTCAATACGCCAAAGTTCATTTTTTTCATCCGCGGCAGCCAAAAGATTGCCATCATGATCGATGTAAAGTCCGTTTGAGCGCCCGGCAGGTTTCATATAATCAGTGACCGTATTATTTTTTGAATTCCATTTTACAATGCGATTATTTGGTTGATCGGTAAAATAAACGTCTCCATTTTTATCGGATGCCGGACCCTCGGTAAATTCAAAAGTGTCAGCCACTAAAGTGAGTTTTGCATCAGTTGCGACAATATTTCTGGTTACTTGTTGAGCTTTACATGAAATATTCAACAAAAGGCCAAATAATAACGCACTCATTAAGGTGGTCATAGAATTTTTCATAATTTTCATTTTGAACCATTATAGAACTAGACGTTCTGTTTTCTGAATTTAAAGATTCTCTAAAAATTGCATATTATGTTTCATGCTTTCTAGAGGTGTGCTTGCATATTCTTCTTGTTCTATAAAAATGTGTTCAACGCCAGACTCTTTTTGCATTTTTATCATTTTTTTGATATCCAAGCCTCCTTTACCAAATTCAGTACTTTCTTTTTCATGCATGTTCATGTCTTTCAAATGCCAAAGTGGAAAACGCCCAGGATACTTTTTAAAATAATTTAGAGGATCTTTACCGGCTACGACTACCCACCCAAGATCGAGTTCCATATGAACCAAATCAGGTTCGGTTTGGTCCATTAAAAGATCATAAAGTACTTGACCATTATCAGATTCGAATTCATATTCGTGATTGTGATACCCAAACTTTAATCCCGATTTTTTGCAAGACTCACCTGCTTTATTAAATGCTTCCGCTACTTTCTTATAGTTGTCGACCGTCTGACCTTTACTGGGCAGCGAAGAACAAATAAGATATTCTTGCCCAGAGTCTACAGCTTGTTCAATAGTATTTTCGAAATCATCATCTAGGGCGACATGGCCACTGGTCAATTGCATTCCCAAATCTTCACATGTCTTTTTCATTTCTTTAGGAGATAGCCCATAGTAAAGCCCCTTATTGCTTCTTGCCGACTCTATTTTTTTGATGCCTATATCAGCAATTTGTTCTAGAGTGGCCTTAGGATCTTTTAACATATCATCCCTAAAAGAGTATAATTGAACACCGTATTGGGGCTGATTAGGTGTATTAAAAGAAAATGAGGGTATTAGCAGGGTAGAGGCACCGGCAATCGAGGTTCGTTTAACGAATTGTCTTCTTGAAATCATTATATAGAAATTATAAGATCAAGATAGCGAAATAGAATGAAAACCAGATTTCAAATACGTTCAAAATAAATGTGAAAATTGTATTTGAATGCTGAGGCTTGGTATATATTTGAGTGTGTTGTTATTTAAATCGCTATGAAAATTTTTAGTTGTCAAAACTGTAGAAACCCTTTGTATTTTGAAAACACGGTCTGTTTGGTCTGCGGTAGTCAAGTCGGATATCTTGAGGAAACCTTTTCTTTGGTCAATTTGACCCAAGCTCATACAGGTTTCAGTCTGGGTAATAATAACGGTAAGTTTTATCGATATTGTCAAAATGCACAATATGATGTATGTAATTGGTTGGTCGACATGGGTAGTTCAAAAACATTTTGTACTGCTTGCTCATTGAATAAGACAATACCTAGTTTAGACATAGAAAAAAACCTGACCGAGTGGCGAAAAATCGAAATAGCCAAACATCGATTGGTTTATGCTTTATTGCGTTTTGGTTTACCCGTTGTAGATAAAGATTGGGCGCCAAATAAAGGTCTTGCGTTTAACTTTCTTTCCGACACTTCTCATGGCGATAAGAATGTACCTGTACGAACGGGTCACCTCAACGGCTTGATTACCATTAATATTGCAGAGGCCGACAGTGTACATCGTGAATATATGCGTAAGCAAATGGCCGAGCCCTATAGAACTTTGATAGGTCATTTTCGACACGAAGTGGGTCATTATTACTGGGAGCGTTTAATACGCAATAATTTTGAGGAAGAACAAAACTTTCGAGCCGTATTTGGTGACGAACGTGCTGACTATGGTCAAGCATTACAAACGCATTACGCTCAAGGGGCACCTAAAAATTGGAATGACAACTACATTAGTGCCTATGCCGCATCTCACCCATGGGAAGATTGGGCCGAAACTTGGGCGCATTACCTACATTTGATAGATATGCTAGAGACCGCTTTTTATTTTGGCATCAAGATTGGTGATGATTTTGGCAATACCGCACCAATAAAAATGGAAGCAGTTTTTGACCCTTATACCCAACCTGACTTTGAAGCGATAATCGAATCTTTCTTACCATTGACCTTTGCCCTTAACAGCCTCAATAGAAGTATGGGCCAACCTGATATTTATCCATTTGTTATTCCGGACAATGTTATTGGCAAGTTGAGATATGTGCATCAACTTCTGCACAAGAATTAGACTATTTTGTCTTCGTCAAGTTAGAATTCCCTATATGAGATGCTTACTTTTGTGAAAAAGTTAGGCAATGAACTCTAGAAAGGAACAACTTCAAGCTTTTGATCGGTTACTGACTATTATGGATGAGCTTCGAGCCCAATGTCCATGGGATAAGAAGCAGACCATGCAGACCCTAAGACATTTGACCATTGAGGAAACCTATGAGTTGGGTGATGCCATTTTAGATGATGATTTAGAGGAAGTGAAAAAAGAACTTGGCGATGTTCTTTTGCATATTGTTTTCTATTCGAAGATAGGTTCAGAGACCAAAGATTTTGACATAGCAGATGTCTGTAATAATATATGCGATAAGCTCATAAACAGGCATCCGCATATTTATGGTGATGTAAAGGTTGAAGATGAAGAAGACGTAAAGAGAAATTGGGAGAACATCAAGCTCAAAGAAGGCAAAAAAAGTGTTTTAGAAGGTGTGCCGAACGGGTTACCATCTTTGGTAAAGGCTAATCGAATTCAAGATAAAGTTGCAGGTGTAGGTTTTGACTGGGAAAAACCGGAACAAGTCTGGGAAAAGGTTCAGGAAGAACTATCTGAGTTTCAAGATGAAGTAGCTGCTGGCAATAAGAATCAGATGGAATCGGAATTCGGCGATGTGATGTTTTCTATGGTCAACTATGCCCGATTTTTAGAAATCAATCCGGAAAACGCCTTGGAGCGCACTAACAAGAAATTCATGGGCCGATTTCAGTATTTAGAAAAGAAAGCAAAACAAATTGGAAAGCCGTTGAAAGAAATGACCCTTGAAGAAATGAATGTGTTTTGGGAAGAAGCCAAACAGGTTCAAAGAATTGGTCTAAAGTCAGAGACAGAAACCGAATAATAAAACCACTTTCTTCTTTGAGGTCAATCGATAATTTATATTGCTTTGTTTGAACAATACACGAAAGAATTTAAATATAATATAAAACTATCTGTACCGGTAATCATGGGTATGTTGGGCCATACATTTGTACAGTTGGCCGATAACATTATGGTGGGGCAGTTGGGCACCGCTCAATTGGCCGCCGTTTCATTAGGTAACAGTTTCGTTTTCATAGCCATGTCTATCGGTATTGGTTTTTCTACAGCGATTACACCCTTGGTCGCTGAGGCAGACGGGGCCGGTAATAAGGCAGACGGTAAGAGCGCTTTAAAACACGGGCTGGCCCTATGTACAGTTTTAGGGCTTTCTCTTTTCGGCATCATATTATTGGCTAAACCGCTGATGTATATGATGAAGCAGCCCCCAGAAGTAGTGGAGCTGGCCATTCCGTATCTTGATTTGGTAGCTTTTTCGTTGGTTCCGCTGATCGTCTTTCAAGCGTTCAAACAATTTTCTGAAGGGCTGTCTCAAACGAGATACCCCATGTATGCTACTATAATCGCCAATATAGTAAACATTGTTCTTAACTACCTGCTGATATTTGGGGCGTTCGGTTTCCCTGAAATGGGTATCGTCGGTGCGGCGATTGGTACTCTTGTATCTCGATTTGTCATGGTAGGTCACCTTTGGTTTTTGTTGAAGCGTAAAAAGAAATTTCACGACTATGTAACCGGATTCAATTTCCGTAATCTCGAAAGAAAAGTAATCGATAAGATTATAAGCTTAGGTTTTCCCTCAGCGCTACAAATGCTCTTTGAAGTAGCAATTTTCACGGCGGCTATATGGCTTAGTGGGGTTCTGGGCAAAAATGCCCAAGCGGCCAATCAAATAGCCCTAAACCTGAGTAGTATGACATTCATGTTCGGCATGGGGCTGGGCGTGGCCGCTATGATTCGAGTGGGCAACCAAAAGGGTCTTAAGAATTTTACAGAGTTGAGACGTATCGGTCAATCGATATTTTTTCTGACCTTTTTATTGGAAATCGTCTTTGCTCTTTTATTCTTATGGGGCCGCCACTGGTTTCCCACCCTATACCTCGATGTTGATGATGTAATTAATATGGCTGATAATACCCAAGTGATTGCATTGGCCGCTGAATTACTTTTGGTCGCTGCGTTTTTTCAAATTTCTGACGGGGTGCAAGTAGTAGTTTTAGGCGCTTTGCGTGGTATGCAAGATGTGAAGATTCCGACCCTTCTAACATTCATTGCATATTGGGTTATTGGTTTTCCTCTAAGTTATTATTTAGGCCTTCATACCGATTTTGAAAGTACCGGAATATGGATCGGACTTCTGGTAGGGCTTACCGCATCAGGTATTATGTTGTATATTCGATTTAATTATTTAACCAAAAAAATGATTGCTGAGACATCCCATTAAATTGTATGGTGATGGATGTTTTCCAATTTAAAAGCATATTAAAAACGAAATGGAATTTCCAAAATTTTTACTAGGGGATAATACCGATTACCCCACTGCAATATTCGTCGTTCACACTGAGTACCCGAGGTTTATCATTAACCTTGAAAATGATGAAGTCGAATGGTTAGAAGATTTTACTTCGGAAGATGAAAAGGAGCTAGAAGCGGAAGCTGAAAACCTTATCGAGCAGGCCAATTCATTTTATGACAGAGAAATTTCTAGATACGAAGACTAGAAAATAGAGAGTATGTTGGAAGAATTGATTCAATACGATAAAGAACTTTTTCTTTTACTGAATAATTTAGGAAACCCAAGTTGGGATGCATTTTGGATGTTTATCACCAACAAACTTTCCGCAATACCTTTATATATAGTTCTCCTACTTTTAACTTACAAACAGTTCGGAATTAGGAAAACCGTACTTTTTGTGGTCACCGTGGCTGTGATGATATTGGTAACCGATCAGTTGTCTAACTTTTTTAAATATGGAGTTCAACGCTTGCGACCTTGTTACGATTCTGATTTAGACGGTCTGGTCAGACTGGTGAAAAAATCTTGTGGAGGTAAATTCGGATATTTTTCTGCACATGCGGCCAATAATTTTGCGGTAGCCTTTTTCTTTACATTCCTGTTGAGGTCAAAATACCGTTACCTAGGAATTTTCTTGATATTCTGGGCGATTTTGGTTTCCTATAGTCGAATTTATATCGGGGTACATTTTCCTTTAGATGTGTTCTCAGGCGCTTTAATCGGGCTGGTTTTTAGCTGGTTATTTACAAAGTTGGCTATATTTGCAGTCGACAAATTACCTTTATGATATCTAACTCTAGATATTGGTTTTTAGTGTTCTTGGTTATTCTGGTGTACTTCGCCGGTATATTCGTAACCCTTTTCGAAAATGACTCTGCGCAATTTGCAGTTATGGCCATGCGAATGGTTCAGGAAAATGATTTTTTGAACCTTTTCAAGGGCACTGAAGAGTATTTAGATAAACCACACTTACATTATTGGCTTGCCGCGTTTTCATACCTCGTTTTTGGTATCGAAGATTGGGCATACCGCATACCCGGTATTTTGGCTTTGTTGTTAGGTGCCTACAGCAGTTATGGGCTAGGCAAATTATTGTACTCTAAAGATATTGGTAAGATTTCGGCGCTTGTTTTTATGACGGCCCAGACCATAGTTCTTGCAGCTATCGATGTTAGAACTGATGCTGTTTTGACCGGCTTTGTCATTTTGTCGATTTGGCAACTTGCTACCTATATCAATACAAGATCTTTAAAGGCGCTTCTGTTGGGTTCTATAGGCGCCGGATTGGCATTTTCGTCCAAAGGGCAGCTGGCGATATTGGTTATTGGTTTGGCAATACTCAGTCATTTGGCCTATCGAAGAGATTGGAAAGCACTAGTAAATTGGAAAGTGGTTTTTGGTTTGCTTGCTTTTGCAATAACCATTGCTCCGATACTTTACGCATATTACCATCAATTTGATATGCATCCTGAGAAGATAATTAGGGAAAAAAGTAATCGTAGTGGTATCTTCTTTATTTTTTGGGAGCAAAGTTTTGAAAGACTAAGTGGCGAGGGCATGGGTAGCAATAGTAGTGACTACTTTTTCTTTTTTCATACTTATTTGTGGGTGTTCTTGCCGTGGACGTTCTTAGGCATCATGGCCTATACCAAAAAAATCAAGACACTTTTTAAATTGAAGTTTAAATACGTAGAAGGTCAAGAGTTTTTAACTTTGGGCGGCATTACTTTTTTCTTTCTCATAGCCAGCTTTTCCCAGTTCAAATTACCGCATTACTTAAATAGTATAATCCCTCTTTTTTCGATTTTGACGGCATCTTACCTATACAAGGTAAGTGAAAGGAAAACTTTGAGAACACTCCTAGGTATTCAGTACTTCGTGCTGAGCGTAGTTTTTATGGCTACGGTACTACTTTGTTTTTTAGTTTTCGAGTTTGAGAATATTTTCGCCTTGGCGTTTCTTTTAATTTTTCTTTTGGTCATTATTTATTTCTGCCTCAAGAGGGAAGGCTATACACTACGCTTAGTTACAATTTCGGTGTATTCATCGCTGCTTTTGAACGCTACACTGAACCTCCATTTTTATCCAAATCTTTTAACTTATCAAGCAGGTTCAAGTATGGCTGAAGTTGTAAACGAAATGGACATACCCACGGATAAGATTTATAAAATAGGTGATTACCATACCTGGTCTTTAGATTTTTACAACAAGAAACCTGTTAAAATTACATCCTACGAAGCCATAAAAAACAAGAAGGATATTTGGGTTTATGCCAATGATGCTCAACTTCGTGAACTTCAAGACCGTGATTTTGATTGGAATATTCAATATACACGGGCACAATTCAGAATTACCCGTTTGAGCTTAAAGTTTTTAAATCCTTCTAAACGAAAAAAGACTTTGAAAAAAATGCATTTGGTGCATATTTACTAAACCGTATGTAGTTGCGGTTTCTTGAAGTGATAGACTATCCCCATAAGAGAAGTCAGTGCAGTAATCAAGAAAAAAACCATACTTATGGTTATTGATATATCTTGCTCAAGACCCAACCAAATCGAAAAATAGTAAAAGGTTACTTCTCTACTACCTATGCCACCCACAGTCAAAGGTAAAACTGCTACAATCGAAGAAATCAAGAATACGAAAAGATATGCAGCGGTTTCGATTGAAATACCCATAGCGAGAAGTATGAACCACACACTAACCAACTGCGCTAGTTGAACCATGGCCGAAAATGCTATAGATTTCCAGAATACAGGAAAAACAAACCTGAAAAAGCTGCGATTTAACCACCAGAATATGAAAACACTGAGTAATATAAACGGGACAACTAAAAAGCGGTAAGAAACGAAAATTTGATGTTGTAAGAGCAGGGCAAGAATGCAAGCATAAACGAATAAAAGCAATAAACCGCTCAATCTATCTATGAGTAAAACGGAAATTACCTTTTTTGTTCTCACTTGAAAGGTTTTCTTGATGAGATAGCCTTTATAGGCATCGCCACCTATACCCCCAGGTAGAAATAGGTTATAGAACATACCCAAGAGGTATAGTTTTATATTGCTTTTTTGTGATAGTGGAATGGCTAGCTCGTGAAAATAAAGATTCAATCGAAAAGCCGAGAGTAATTTAGATAGCATGAAGAAAACTAAGGCACCTATTAGAAAAATGGGGTCGATACCTTTTAAAATTTCCCAAACTTCGACAAAGTCAACTTTGGTAAAGACCAAATAAATCAAGACTGCACTGAAGGCTATCTTCAGAGCGGTGATTACCTTTTTACGCAGATTTTCCACCTACGAATACTTTTTTAATTCGATATGGTCTCTTCTGTTGCGACTCGTAGTAGGTTCGTATCAAAAGTTCCATAACAATTCCAATAGTGAACAATTGTATACCCGCAAGAATGAACATTAATCCGAAGATCAATAAGGGTCGGGTTCCGATATCTTCACCGAATCCAAATTTGACCATTAACAGATAGGCATTAATAATTAACCCGAGAAGAATTAATAATACCCCGAATATTCCGAACAAGTGAATAGGTCGCTGAAAATATTTTCTGATGAATAGCAGCAACATCATGTCGGCAATCACCTTGAAAACACGTTCTAGCCCATACTTAGATACACCTGCATGACGCGCATGATGTTTTACAGGCACTTGTTTGATTTGGGCTCCTTCAAGATAGGCGAGCAAGGTTATAAATCGATGCATTTCGCCATACAGGTTGAGGTCTTTGGCGATATCTCTTGAAAAAACCTTTAGGGCACAACCATTATCTTTAATGTCAAGGTTGGTTACCCGTCTCACTAAAAAGTTAGCAATTTTAGAAGGTATTTTTTTGACTAATGAGTCTTTTCTTTTCTGTCGGATACCGGTGACCAAATCATATTCTCCACTGACTGCATATTCTAACATTTGTGGAATATCGGTAGGGTCATTTTGAAGATCCCCGTCCATAGTGATAATATACTCTCCTTCGGCATAATCAATACCGGCCGCCAAGGCTAGACTTTGGCCATAATTCTTTTTCAGGGCGATGAGGTGCACCTTTGCATCATTCATCTTGTTCACGATTTGACGTGTGCCATCAGAAGAGAAATCGTCGACGTAAATAACCTGATAGTCGTAGCCTTGTAAGCTTTCGTGAATTTTTTGCGTCAAAAGACCAACATTGTCGGCCTCATTATAAAGGGGCACTACTATAGAAAGCAAAGAATCAGTAACAGGGCTCATTTAGTAAGAATGATTTTCGGCAAATTTAGGGTTTTATTGAATAGTGGCAGTTTTTAAACAATAAGGTATGTGCAAATGCCTAGCGGTGTAATTACAAAGTGTTGTAAATCAATATTTTTCAGGCAATCTTAGAAGTTCTTCAGCGGCCTTGAACGGTGAAATCTCTTTGTCAATCACCTTTGCTATATAAGAATTCAAAGCCGCGGCAACCTTTTTATTATCATAAAAATTAATCTTGAGTTGCTCTTCAATAGTTTCTAAAAGCCAATTTTTATTTTGTAGATCTCTTTTTTCGGATAGGAGAGAAGACTGTTTCATTTCTTTGACATAGTCTTCAATAATTTTCCAGATAGAAAGAACACTTTTGCTGTCTAAAGAGGAGCAGGTAGCTACTCTGGGTTTCCACCCACCCATTTTTACAGGGTAAAGTTCGATAGCTCTTCTAAATTCTATTGCCGCCAACTTAGTATTTTCAATATTTTTCCCATCCGACTTATTGATAACTATGGCATCGGCCATTTCTATTATACCTCGTTTTATACCCTGTAATTCATCACCTGCACCTGAAATCTTCAAAAGTAGAAAAAAGTCTGCCATGCCATGAACGGCTATTTCGCTTTGACCTACGCCTACGGTTTCTATTAGAATAATATTGTAGCCTGCAGCTTCACAAAGTATAATTGTTTCCCTAGTTTTTCGGGCAACTCCTCCTAAAGATTTGCTTGACGGTGAGGGCCGTATGAAGGCATTCTTTTCTCGAACTAAACTCTCCATTCGTGTTTTGTCTCCTAAAATGCTTCCTTTACTTTGGCTACTCGTAGGGTCTACGGCTAAAACAGCTACTTTATTACCGCTCTCGATTAGTTGTTTGCCCAAGGTTTCAATAAAAGTGCTTTTACCAACACCGGGAACACCAGTAACCCCCACGCGAATACTGTTAGTTTTCTTTTTCAAACATTGTTCCAAGACCGCATTTCCTTTTTCAATATCGGATTTCAAAGTACTTTCAATCAGGGTAATGGTCTTAGAAAGTAGTGTCGTATCGCCACTTAGTACTCCCTTGACCAAGTCTTTTACCTCATATTCGTTTTTTCTTGTCTCACGAATATTAACTTTTTCTTTGTTGTCTGATTTATCGATGTCTGAATTTATTTATTGATTGGTATTTTGACCTTTGTTCTATCCCAAGCGAAAAACATAAAAAGTTCGCTATTATCTTCAAAGTCTATAGTGAATTTTTCGATGGTATTACGAAGCTCCTCTTTGGGTACTTCAACGGTCAGAACATCATCTTCAGGGCTACGACTGGTTTCTTTACCACCACTTAGTACGGTCACGCCCCAGTCGGGTATGTTCTTGTTAAAAATAATACTCCACGTGTTCTCACCAGGTATTGTCCATAAAGAATAAGTGCCGGCAGGTAAACTTTTCTCTGCGATTCTAATGGTTGTTTCGGTTGCAAAGGTAGTAGGTTCATTGGCACCTGTGCGCCATACCATACCATAGGGCACTAAATTCCCGAAAATTTCCCTTTCTTTTTTCGACGGACTCGAATAGTTAACTGAAATATTGAATTCATTTTTTTGGTAGGTTCTGGTTACCTCTGGACTATGCGCTTTCGTTTGCTCCTTCATGTACGGCTCTAGAACAAAGACAAAAAGAAGTCCTAAAATCACCGATATTAATAATGTCCATTTAAGAATTTTCATGGTAAATCTGATTATTTATATTTTATCAAAATTAAATTAAAATCTAATTTGAACAGTAAAATGCAGAACTAAAGCATCAAACTTTATATTGAAATTCTTTTAATAAAATTTCGCAGCTCAAAAATTGCGTTTTCACACTAATTTAATATTTCATTTTATGATATTATTTTATGGGAACGTATCTTAATGGAATAATCAAAATAGAAAGAAAATGAAAACTATTTTCAAAACAAGAGCTACTAACAGTGGAGGTAGAGATGGGCATGTAAAAAGTGAAGACGGGGCAATTGATTTGGGCATAAAAATGCCAAATGCCCAAGGTGAAACAGACGGAAAGTCGACCAACCCTGAACAATTATTTGCTGCTGCTTATTCAACCTGCTTCGCAGGCGCGATACAGGCTGTTGCCAAAGACCATGATGTAGATGATTTGGGAGATTTTAATGTTACTGCCGTGGTGGGTTTCAATAAAGATCAAGACGGATTTTTTATTGATGCTACCTTAGACTGTTGGTTGCCGACCGTAGATAAAAAGAAAGGTGAAGATTTAATCAATGCAGCCCATGAAATATGTCCTTACAGCAAGGCGACTAGAGACAATATCACTGTTGAATTGAATCTATTGGTCGAAGCATAGGATTATTGAATATGTAGATAAATGAAGGGGTTGCTCAATTGGCTACCCCTTTTTTAGTTTTTTGAAAACCTGAACTCCGAAATATTACGATACCGTTCTTTGGGTCGTAAAATACAATTGGGGAAATGGCTGTGATTAGGCGCATCGGGCACATTTTGGGTTTCAAAACAAATTGCAGCGAAATCTTTAGGAGTGTACACGACCATAGAGGGTTGGTTTGTGGCAACCTCCATAGTGATACCTGATTTTTGGGAACTACACTCAGCAGCAATAGTAGATTTGGCGTCAATTACAAAAGGGGTGTCAAAGTTAACTTTGGCTATAGGTTTAGCGGTAGAGAAATCGAAATGCGAGCCTTTCGTTGCCAAAACCCTACCTGTTGGTAAGAGATTGTTTTTAGTCTCTAAGTATTGGGGGCAATTCAGTTTCAATCGATAATTACGAACCGAATTTTCAGTATCTAAACGAAAATATGAATGATTGGTCAAGTTTACTACAGTTGTACGATCGGTAGTCGCTTCATATATAATTCTTAAAGCATTTTGTTTTAGGACATAGGTGACAGTGGTTTTCAAGTTGCCTGGGTAGCCTTCTTCTAGATGTGGGCTGAGATAAGAAAGTTTGACATAAGGTTCTTCACCTTTATGCACTTTTTCGAATTTCCAATATTTCTTGTCAAAGCCCTCTTTGCCTCCATGAAGATGTACACCATTTTCATTGTATAATGGGTAGGTCTCTCGGTCTAGAACGAATTCTTTCGAAATACGGCCCGCAAATCGACCAATACAAGCTCCTAAAAACTTTTCATCATCTAGGTACTGGCTGGGGTACTCATAACCGACAACAACATTAGTAAAACTACCATCACTATTTCTTAGCATGAGCTTTTGAAGGGTAGCGCCATAGTCAAGAACAACTAAAATGATATTCCCGTTTTGAATTGTAACTTGTTTCAATAGGTTTATTTAAAAAAATTCACTCAAAATTACTCGTTTTTTGCAACATCCAAATATTTGTTTCGTCTTTAAAACAAGACCATACTATTGAGTCGACTGAAACCGACAACTATCTGACCAATGTTTCAAATTGATATAGTACAAAAGTGTAAAGCGAATAATAGAAAGGCTCAAATAAAACTGTACCGGCAGTATTGTGAGGGTATGTTCATAGTGGCGATGCGCTATATGAAAAATACAGATGATGCAGAAGATATGGTTCAAGAATCATTTATAAAAGCATTTCAGAGAATTGAGCAGTTTAGCGGAGATGTCACATTTGGTGCTTGGTTAAAGAGAATTGTCATCAACCAGTGCATTGACTTTCTGAAAGCTAAGAAGCATGAGTTTACGTCTTATGAAGAAGAACAGATGAAAGTGATAATAGATGAAGACGAAAATTGGTTTGTAGCTGATAACGTGACCATAGACGAGGTTAGAAACGCAATGAAGAATTTACCAGAAAAATATAGGTACGTCGTAATGATGTATTTGTTGGAAGGTTATGACCATAGTGAAATTGCAGAAGTCTTACAATTAACCGAAACCACCAGTAGAACCCGTTTAATGCGGGGCAAGGTTTATTTAAAACAATTATTGAAAGAAAAAGAGCATGTCAAAAGATATTAGGAAACTTTTTGAAGAGGTGCATGTACCCGACGAACCTAAAATAAAGTCGGGCCATGAAAAACGATTTTTAGAGCGTTTGGAGAAAGAATTACCTGAGCAACGTAAAAATTATGGCCGTCGCATCGCTATGGTAGCTTCGATAATCGTTTTACTTGGTGCGTCTGTATGGTATTTCTCAGACCATCAGAATATAATAGAAAATAAGAGAGTTGTAAATAAGGTGGAAAAACCGGGCAAGCCTCAGAATATATCACTGGGCGATTTATCACCTGATTTAAATAAGCTTGAAAATTATTACGTGGCGAATATCAATCTAGAACTTTCAGAACTGGAAGTGTCTGAAAAGAACAAAAAAGTTGTTCACAGTTTTATGGGCCAACTTAATGAGCTAAACATTGAGTATAGCGAGTTGAACAGAGAGCTAAATGATATGGGGCCCAATGACCAAACGATTACTGCAATGATTAAAAATTTACAATTGCGACTGCAGTTAATGCGAAGATTGAAGGAGAAAATAAATCAGTTAAAAACATCAAAAAATGAAGCAGTTACAAAAACTAATGTCTAAGCCCTTACTGGCATCCCTATGCCTCATCAGCATAGGGGGCTTCGGGCAAAGTGAATCGAAAACTTTCTCGGAAGACTTTAATGTGGAAGATGATGTGGTTATCGACATTAATACAAGTTATACTGATATAGAATTCGAAACTTGGAATAAGGATAAGGTGGTGATAGAGGCAACTATTACTTGGGAAGGTAGTTCAGGAAACGACGTTTCGGACTATTTTGAAAATAGCAGTTTTGAAATTATGGGGAACAGTAGACGGGTTACAATCGCAAGCAAGGGTACTTCAATAAGCCCATTTCACCTTTCGAACGAAATCGATTTTGATATAGAGCTTCCTGAAATACCTGACTTTGACTCTTTTAAATTTAATCTATCAGAAATGAAAGATTTACCTGTAATGCCACCTGTACCTTCACCAAAATTTGATTACGAGGAATATGAGAAAAAAGGTGAAAAATACCTAAAAGACTGGCAAAAGAATTTTGAAGAAAATTTTGGGGAACCATATCGAGAAAGAATGGATAAATGGCAGCAAAAAAAAGGAGAGAAACAACGAAAGGTTCATGAGAAGAGACAAGAAGCGCACGTTAAAATGGCTGAAGCAAGGGCGGAACAAGCTTTAGAACGGGCTGAGCTAAACCAGAGAAGAATGGTTGAACGACAAGCCAGAATAGGAGCTCAAAAATCTGCTCATAGCCAACCAAATATCTTTTATAAAGATAATGACGGCAGAAGCAAGAAGTACGAGGTCAAAAGGAGTATTAAAATTAGAATGCCAAAATCAGCTAGAATTAAGATGAATGTTCGTCATGGTGAGGTAAAACTTGCAGAGCGCACAAATAACTTGGAAGCCTCCCTTTCTTATGCAAAACTTTCTGCTAGAGCTATTGAGGGTAATAAAACTATGGTAATGGCTTCATACTCCCCAATAGAGGTTGAAAACTGGTTTCAAGGCGAATTGCGAACCAATTTCTCTGAGTATACCGACTTAAAAAACGTTACAAATATTAAATTGAGTTCTAAGTCTTCCGAAGTAACCATTACCAATCTAACCAAAAATGCCGATATCAAAAATAGCTTCGGTCCTATTTATATTAGCTCCATATCCGATGATTTTGAAGCTTTGAAAGTTGTTTTAGAGTATTCGGAAATGGTCTGCGAATTGCCCAAAACAGCATATGCTCTTTCGGTTAGTGAAATCGCTTCAGAAATTATATTTCCTGAAAAAGTACAAATGATTGCAATTAAAAATAATCAGGGAGTAGCTTACTCGGGGTTTAATATGGAAGAAAATTCCAGAAAATCAGTTTCGATTTCTTCTAAATACGGAGAAGTTGTATTAAAATGACAAAAAAAGCGACTTGAAGAAGTCGCTTTTAAAACTATTATTATCACTTCTAGTGATTTGAATCTTCTTTCAAATAATCGGTGAAATTTTCCTTGAACCGATTTAAGCGGGGTATTGATACATTTCTTATGTAAGAATTATTCGGGTTCTTTCTTTCATAATCTTGATGATAATCTTCGGCATCGTAAAACTTTTCAAACTCTATAACCTGAGTGGTTATGGTTCGCCCATTATAAACATCATTTTCTTCTAAAGCCTTAATATAGCTCTCGATGGTTTTCTTTTCATTATCATTTTTAAAAAATGCGATGGAACGATATTGTGGGCCATGATCTGGGCCCTGACTATTAAGTGTCGTAGGGTCATGAGAACCAAAAAACACCTGAACCAATGCTGTGAAAGAAATCACTTCAGGATCATAATAGACCTTTACCGCCTCTGCGTGATTAGTTTTACCTGCAGCTACCTGCTCATATTTTGGATTCTTTTTGGTGCCACCCGAATACCCGGAAACAACTTCTTTTACCCCTTTAACACTTTCAAATATGGCCTCGACGCACCAGAAACAGCCACTTGCAAAATATGCAGTTTCATAATTATCAAGTTCTTGCACACTCAGTTTAACTATTTCTTCTTTTTTCTGTATTTCTTGAACAGGCGATTCTTTTTTTTGGGTATTAGATTGGCAGGACGTACCAAATAAGAGAGATATAGCTACAATTATTGCTTTAAACATTTTCAATTTTTAACTAATTAGTGTAGTATATCTACGATACCTTACATCAAAAGGTTCAAAAAAAATAGGTCTTCGAAGAGAAGTTCTTCAAAGACCTAGATAATTATGAGTAAAAACTTATAATCTTTATTCAGAACCTATTGTTCCTGTTCCGAAAACTTCGATAGCAGATATTTTAGGTTTGTTCGTAGAAGCTTCTAAGGTAATTGTTAATTCTCCATCTGTCACCTCAATATCATACATTTTAGAACCAGCTGTTCCGGCACCGTGCTCTTTAAACAGGTCGTAGCCAGTGAAAATCTGAGTATCTTCCATAGAAATATTAAAAATTCTACTGCCCTCGCCACCTTCTAACATTTGTGGATTGTCTACACCCCAATAAATTTCAGCAAAATACAGTTTTACTGTGTATGTACCATTTGTTGCTGGAATACTATAGGAAAATGGGCCTTTGGCATTTTGATTATCCGTAATTCTCTCAGTTAAGAAAATTTCATCCATCTCAGTGTCTTCAATTTCAGTGACACTTGGATTAGTGTAAGAAATCGTAGGACCTTCAAAGAATTGATCTTCTAAAAATGTGATATCACCGTAAGTGATTTCAGGTCCTCCACAGTTAATTCTTAGAAGTGTAGGTCCTACAGGTTCAGTC
Organism: Flavobacteriaceae bacterium MAR_2009_75; assembly: GCA_002813285.1. Classification (NCBI taxonomy): domain Bacteria; kingdom Pseudomonadati; phylum Bacteroidota; class Flavobacteriia; order Flavobacteriales; family Flavobacteriaceae; species Flavobacteriaceae bacterium MAR_2009_75. Next base: position 742,443 of record PHTZ01000001.1, on the reverse strand, counting down.
GATTGAGTGACTTCTTGTGCAGGGTTAGATTCATCAGGATTAAATGTTATGGCTGCTGTATCGGTAATGTCTACACCGTCAAGTGCACCAGAAACAGTGATTGTTTCCTCATCATTACCAGTCACGGTGGCTGTGTAAGTACCATCACCATTATCAGTTACATCAGAAACATTTGCTGAACCGGTAACAGATAGAGTTACAGTTCCTCCACTTGAATTTAAAGAGTTTCCGTCAGCATCAGCGAGTTCGACCGTTACTGTAGCGGTACCTGTTCCGTCGATTAGTTCAGGCTCAGTAGCTTCTATAATTGTATTTTCATTAGTTGGATCAGCCACTTGCTCCGGCTCCGGCTCTGGCTCCGGCTCGGGTTCTGGCTCTGGATCAGGAGTTTGTTCTGTATCTGACCCTCCATCATCACTGCTACAGGCTACGGGTACCATTACAAACGAAACAAGAAGTAAACTTAGCAGGAAAAGTTTGGTAATATTAGTACGCTTCATAATTCAAATTTTTAGTAAATAATTCATTTTCCTTTTCAAAATATCAATGCAAATTATTCAAATACTGTTCATGCTGCAATATTTTTTTCACTTTATCGATAAAATACTAAAGTTATCGACAGGTTATTCATAGCTTGATGTCATATATTAAATATTGGACTCCAAACAATTATATGCTCATAATTTATACCAAAATGCAGAGCTGTCATTTAAAAAATAACGTTTGGTGCTTTACCTTTACTAAATGATCTACACTCCTCTTTCAGTGGAACCTATTCCTATTTTGGAAGTAAGTCTCAATAAATATACCACGATAAATTTATCTTTTGATAATCAAGAGCTTAAGTATTTCGATCTTGGGAATTTTGAAGAATGTCAAAATTATATTGACAAAGTTTTGAAAAGAAATAATGCCATGGTTGCCTATGGCGGTTATCTCGAACGGAGAAATTTGTACCAATACAAATCTATTTTTTCTGGTATGGATCAAGCCCAACGAAATATTCATTTGGGGTTAGATTTTTGGTGTAGGGCGGGTACTAAGGTTATAGCCCCTTTAAATGGCCTAGTACATAGTTTCAGAAATAATAATACCAATGGGGATTATGGGCCGACAATTATTCTTGAGCACAATTATAGATCAAAGGTGTTTTATTCTTTGTACGGACACTTATCCGTCACTTCACTAAAAAATCTCTATAAAGGTAAATCTTTCAGTAAAGGTGATATATTGGGTGAGTTAGGTACGCAAGAGGAAAACGTAAACTATGCTCCCCATCTACACTTTCAACTTATAAATGATATAGGTGATAATATCGGAGATTATCCAGGGGTATGTGCCAAAGAGGATTTAGATTATTATTCAAAGAATTGTCCCAATCCTAGTTTACTTTTAAATCTAGAAACTTGCTAATCTGTTAATAATACGTCATCAAAAAGCAATCAAATTTTGAACTAATGATTAAAACACCAAAATCTGTGTGATTACTGGTTTACAAAACTTTTATTCACAAGTTCTTCGATAATTTCCCAAACATTTTCCATGACAATTTTCTGACCTTCCGCAGTGGGGTGAATACCATCCTCTAAATTTAATTCAGGGTTTCCGGCCACACCTTCCAATAGAAAAGGTATAAGGCTCACATCGTTCGCTTCGGCCAACTCTGGGAATATGGTTTTGAATTCAGAGGTATACGCTTGTCCCATATTAGGTGGAATTTGCATACCTGCGAGAACTATTTTGGTTTCAGGATTCTTACTCTTTACTAAATCGATTATTGCTTGAAGATTTTTTCGTGTTTCGTCTAATGGAACGCCTCGAAGACCATCGTTGGCTCCTAGTTCAAGTACGAAAATATCAACCTTTTGAGCCAATACCCATTGTAATCTGTTGAGTCCACCAGAGGTAGTTTCACCACTTAAACCTGAATTTATAGAGATGTAGTTAAGCTCAAGAGAGTCTAAACGGTCTTGAATCAAAGCAGGAAAGGCTTCCTCTGTATCTAGACCGTAACCGGCTGTCAGACTGTTTCCGAAAAACAGAATAACTTTTTCACCTGTCTCATTAATTTCGTGGTTTTTAGATGTTTTCTCTGAATCTTCCGAAGATTCCTTTTTAGGTGCCTCTCCACATGAAATTAAAAGAAAGACCGATAAAAAATAACTAAATTTTAAGATGTTCTGCATGGCTAAAAGGACTCCAAATATAAATCTATTGCTTATTTTTCCAAATGTCGTGAGTATCAACGCTGATACAATGAAAACGAAATAATTATATATTAATGACAAAGATATTAAACGTTCACCAGCTGGGGAAAAGCTATAATAGCGGTTCTAAAAAATTGACGGTTTTAGATGATATATCATTCCAAATTAATGAAGGAGAAACTTTTGCAATTGTTGGCCCATCGGGTAGTGGTAAAACAACATTGTTAGGCTTAGCGGCCGGTCTTGACCACCCTGATTCGGGGACCATTGAGCTGGTCGGAGTCGATTTAGATAATTTAGATGAGGATGAGAGAGCCCTCTTACGAAACAGTAATGTGGGTTTTATATTCCAGAACTTTCAATTGTTACCAACATTAACTGCCCTTGAAAATGTGATAGTACCTCTCGAACTCCAGGGTAAGACCAACGTTGAGGAAATCGGTAAAGATTTGTTGGGCAAAGTTGGGTTAAGCGATCGAATTGACCACTATCCATCTCAACTTTCTGGCGGTGAACAGCAGCGTGTAGCGCTCGCTCGAGCTTTCTCGAGTCAGCCATCCATTCTATTTGCAGATGAACCAACAGGTAATTTAGATGAAGAGACCGGTGAAAAAGTCGTTCAGTTGCTATTCGATTTGAACAGAGAAGCCGGAACAACTTTAGTGATAGTTACACATGATTTAGATTTGGCGCAAAAATGCAAAAGGGTTTTACGCCTAAAGGGTGGGCGAGTGCTTGCCGATACCCATAGCGAACAATTATAGTATGAGCCAAAACAAAGTTACTAAGGCAGGTTTTAAATGGTTGTTGAAAATGGCATGGCGTGATGGTAAAGCAAGTGGTAAGCGCCTTCTTTTATTTATGGCGTCAATAGTTCTTGGTATTGCAGCTGTAGTCTCGATACAATCTTTTAGTGAAAACCTTAAAGAAAATATTGCACTCCAGTCAAAGGAACTAATGGGGGCTGATTTCATTATTGATAGTAAGCAACCCCCCAATGAACGGGTTCAGCAAATAATAGATTCTTTAGGTGGTGCCGATGCCAAAGGGGTGAATTTTCCTTCAATGGCTGTTTTTGGTAAAAACAAGTCCACAAAGCTGGTCAAAGTTCAAGGGGTCGAAGGGGGATTTCCGTTTTATGGGGAATTAGAAACAAATCCTGCGAATGCTGCGAAAACATACCAAAAAAGTGGCGGTGCTTTGGTCGATGCAACTTTAATGCTTCAATATGGGTTGGTACATGGTGATTCTATAGCTATAGGAGCAATTAAACTTCCTGTGGTAGGCACCTTAATTTCGGTGCCGGGCAATAGTGGTGTTTCGGCACAAGTGGCACCACCGGTACTTATACCGTATGATATGATAAACGCTACAGGTTTGATACAGGTTGGTAGTAGAATAGATTATGACTACTTTTTTGTAGCCGAACCCAATCAAGATTTAGAGGAACTCGATGAAAAAATAGACCCTCAACTCGATGCCGAAAGTGCAGATTTAGATACACATTTATCTACGGGTCAACGGTTGGGCAGGCGCTACGATAATTTTGGTAAATTTTTGAACCTTGTTGCTTTTATCGCCCTTCTTTTGGGGTGTGTCGGTGTGGCGAGTTCGGTACACATTTATATTAAAGAAAAATTACGGTCGGTCGCGGTGCTTAAGTGTATGGGTGCAACACGAAAGCAAACCTTCTATATATTTTTGATTCAGATTTCTGCTATGGGATTGCTCGGGGGGCTTATCGGATCGCTATTGGGCTTGTCTCTTCAGCAATTCTTTCCCTTGCTTATAGAAGGGTTCTTACCTTTCGAAATAGAAATTACATTTTCTTTCGAGCCTATATTAATGGGGCTGCTATTAGGTGTATTTATGTCAGTTCTGTTTGCATTGTCACCTTTATTGGCTACATGGTATGTGTCACCATTAGAGGTATTACGTGTGCAAAAAGAAAGTTCGTCAAAGTCTAAACGAGCCAACTTTATTGTTATGGTGGCCATACTGTTCTTCATTTTGATATTTGCACAATTTCTATTGGACAATTGGAAATATGCATTCTCCTTCGTAGGTGTAATTCTTGCGGTTTTTGCGATTCTTTCGGGTGTAGCGATTCTATTTATGAAGATTATAAAAAACAACTTTCCATACTCTTGGGGGTTTACGGCTAGACAGAGTCTATTGAACCTGTTCAGGCCCAACAACCAGACCTTGGTGTTAATTTTGGCCATTGGGGTCGGTACATTCTTAATCAGTACTTTATATTTTTCTAAGGATATACTTCTCGTAAAAGCGAACTTGGAAAATAATGAGGAATCGCCGAACCTTATTCTTCTAGATGTTCAAACGGAAGACAAGAAAATGGCAGCAGAGCGCATTGAAGAGTTGGGTCTTCCCGTTTTAAATAATATACCTATTGTGACCATGCGTGTTCAAAAAATAAAGAATCGTCAAGTCAACGATATTCGAAATGATACCACTTCAACAATAAACAATTGGGTTTTGAACCATGAATTTCGCGTTACTTATCGAGATTCATTAATCGCTTCAGAAAACTCTACGGAAGGTCTTTGGCCCGTTTCCTATAATGGTGATGACGTGATTCCTATTTCACTGTCTGATAATGTGGCACGTGATGCACAGGTAGAACTAGGTGATAGACTCACTTTTAATGTGCAAGGTGTTTTAATGGAAACTGAAATTGCGAACATAAGGGAAATCGACTGGGGGCGAATGCAATTGAATTTTAATGTGCTCTTTCCTTCGAAGGTATTGGAGAATGCGCCTCAGTTTCATGTGTTAACGACTCATGCGCCTGACGAAACTAAGTCTGCAGAGGTTCAGCGAGCCCTGGTCAGTAAATTTCCAACAGTATCGATAATCGATTTACGACAGGTGTTGACGGTAGTAGAAGGTATCTTAGATAAGATTTCGTGGGTTATTAATTTTATGGCCTTCTTTAGTATTTTAACAGGTATAATAGTTTTGATAGGTTCCGTTCGTACGAGTAAATACCAACGAATAAAAGAAAGTGTACTATTGCGTACATTGGGAGCAAAGGGCAAGCAAATTTCTAGAATCGCACTTTTAGAATATCTTTACTTAGGCCTACTTGGTACTTTTACCGGAGTATTTCTGGCATTGGTGAGCAGCATTTTATTGGCTGTTTTTGTTTTCAAAGCAACCTTTATACCTTCATGGGTACCCTTCGTAATTGTAATACCTTTTATAACAGGTCTAGTAGTGATTATTGGGGTGCTGAACAACAGAGAGGTACTTCGTAGTCCACCTCTAGAAGTACTTCGAAAGGAAGTGTCTTAGAAAATGTAATGAGCTTTTTACAGGGAGGCTTGAATAATTCTTGAATAAAAAACGAAAATTACCCTTTTAGAAATGCCTACGATTTGCCGGATGTGTTTCGTACGAGACCGACACCTGAAAAAAAGAAGATTGCCCCAAGAACGCCATAGACTATTAAAGTTTTTGTAGTGCCCGATTCGTTGGCAAAAAGAATTGCTGTGTAAATTAGACCACCAATACCTAAAAGGGTAAGCACTGTTCCGAATATTTTCTTCAAATCCATGGGGTTAAAAATAGAAAAAAATGTGTTACCTCAAGAAAGTTTGTTTTCTCTTACCGTAAGAGTTCGATTCTGCGTTTAGAAACCTTGCTGAAAATCGGGTTGAAATGCATCTTATCTCGTTAAGCGGTTTTTAGGGTTGATAACGTTTATCGGAAGTTTTTGCACTTTAACCCAAGTTAGGTCATTTAACGAGTTTTTAATCTCGTTGAACGAAGCTAAACCCGTTAAAATGGGGTCTGTAGAGTTTTATATATGTAAAACATACAGTCATGAAAACTATCACTACTTTAATTTTTGTTCTTTTTATCGGATTTACTGCACAAGCACAAAAAGCTACTGAAGAAGTAAAAGTAGAGACAGTCGAAATGTCAATTGCAACTGAAATTACGGTTGAAGAAACAACTCTTGAAAATAAAGCTGAGGTAGCTCGTTTGTACAAGCGTGAAAACTACAGAGTGAAGAAGGCTCTTTCTTTTACTACCAAAAGAAACCGTGCTAAAATGGCTTAATCTCTTATTTATTTGAAGTTAGGCGAAAAACAGCTCCTTCGGCCCAATTGGTAATTCTTTCTCCAAAACATTCTAAAATAGCATCGACCCCGACTACACTACCCTTAGCTAATCTACCTAAAATCGCCAAGGGGATGATGGGTTCATTTTTTTCTGATGATTTAATAAGTCCGTTTGCATTGGTTTCAATACCCAATTCTGAATGCACAGGCTCGACATAATCTTTCTTTAAAAGATCAATAATAATAGGTGAGATAACCTTTAAAAGTTTAGGTGCGTCAAGAACACTATTGATCATAATATTTGTAGATACTGAATTATCATTCTTCTTTATAAGCCAGCCATCTTTTGTGATGTTTATCTCTGGATCTGACAAGAAATCTAAATCAAGTACACCTGCTCGAATCAATGCTAAAATTTGCTGCATACTTTCTACTGGAGGTCCGTAGGAAAACCGTTTTAAACGTTCATGCAGGGCAATTGTTTTGGCAATATCATCATCATTCATATCAGCATGGGAAAACGCTTCGTACCAGCTAGGTTGGCAGTGATGCCATATCTGACCGATACAATAATCTAACGATATCGGAGTGAGGTTGAGTGCCATATTAACGTAACGTTCAATAATATCTATTGTTTCCATCTTTGTAGAAAGCAATGTCTTGTGCTGAAAATGCTCATCATCTAACCATTTTATTGCCACTTCTTTGAGTTCTTCGATATCTGTGCCCATATCGTAACGGCTAGCTCCCAAATCGTTATAGACACGCGCTGCTATCTTTGCAATGGCATTTTTCAGAAAATCATTACCGGAAACGTTTCTTTTTCCAGAAGCAGCCTCTGAAACTATTTGCTTGAAATTTGTGATTTCTTGCTCGGTAGGTTTATACTGTTCGTCTATTTCTGAAGAGTGAGGTTTTGGAGCGAGTGGTAATCCATCCAAAGAAAAAGGAACAATCTTTCTAGGAGTTGATTCGCTAGGGGCGTAATTACACGCAAGAGTTTTCTTGTCTAGAGTTTTAAATGAACCACCTCTTTCAATCGTAAGTGCTCTCATTACATCTATCATCGCAAGTCCGAACCCTCTAATTGCTACAGTACTTTCACTAGAGATTTGGCTATTTTCAATAATGCGCGTTACAGGGTATGGTTCATCATAAAACACGATTTGCGCCTTATTTTGACTATGCTCTTTAAATTTCTTTAGTTGTGAAGATAATTCCGTAGGTTGGTGACCTATAGTTAAAACAACTTCATCGAAGGTTTCTATAAGGCCTTCACAATCATATAATGCAAACTCTTCTTGATTGAAATCTATACGTTCAATTTGTGTTTTTTTTATAGAAATCAGATCATGTGCTAAGAGCGGTTTAGCAATGGTATCAAACCTTTCATGTAAATAATGCCCTAGTTTATTTCTCGGAGGAAAACGATCTGGAGATTTGTTGGGTAATTCTCTTTCATTTTCTGGAAGCCAATGGGTATAGGAAGGAAATGCAGGTATACTAATTTCCTTAATTTTTATTTCCGGACGCCCTTTTAAATTTTGAAGTGCTCGCTCAGAGATATTCAGCCAATTACTATTGGGTTGATTGATATTCCACACACTGCCCGAACCTAGATTTTCGGAAGTTTCGAATAGAGTAGTGGTAATTTTTATTTGATGGTTCCGCTGCATCAAAGTATGATAGAATTGTTCAAGAGCTGAGAGCCCACGAGGACCTACACCGATTATGGCCAGCTTTTTTTCGGAAGTCTTAGTTACCATTCGAATATTGATAAATGTGATGCAATGTAGTTGTATAATTTAATTGAGAGGGATGCAATCACTTAATATTTCGGTTCAAATGCACCTTAGCTCGGTAAGCGGTTTTTAGGGTTGATAACTTTTATCGGAAGTTTTTTGCACTTTAACCCAAGTTAGGTCATTTAACGAGTTTTTAAACTCGTTGAACGAAGCGAAACCCCTCAAAATGGGGTCTGTAGAGTTTTATATATATAAAACATACAGTCATGAAAACTATCGCTACTTTAATTTTTGTTCTTTTTATCGGGTTTGCTGCACAAGCACAGAAAGCTACTGAAGATGTAAAAGTAGAGCCAGTCGAAATGTCAATTACAACTGAAATTACGGTTGAAGAAACAACTCTTGAAAATAAAGCTGAGGTAGCTCGTTTGTACAAGCGTGAAAACTACAGAGTGAAGAAGGCTCTTTCTTTTACTACCAAAAGAAACCGTGCTAAAATGGCTTAATTTAAAGTTCACTATTTCATGATAAATTTTCTTTACCTATTTAATCTCCAATAGTTACTTGATTTATTCTGCATTTCTATTCTTAGAAAAGAAAGGCTTCGCGAGCAAATGGCTCGTTAAAATACACATTGTTACGATTTGGCGTATTGGGCATCAAAAACCCTTGTCGATGAAAATAATCGGTTTATCGTAAGATTCGATATCTAACGAGTTTAAATGCGTTTGGGCGACCAAATCTTTTAGAATCGGTGGTCTTGAGGTTATTTAGTAGTACCCAAATATTATTATGAAAGCTGCCACCACCTTATTGTTTTTTATTTTGTTCAGTGTTATGGCCCTAGCAAATAACGAGATAGATGTTAAGTCTGAATTTATTAAAATGGATATTGTTTTGGTTGATAGCTCTGTCAGTATTGACTCTACTGAGAAAATTGAAACTATTACCTCAAAAGGTATAGTTCGACTATACAAGTCTAAAAATTATAGAGTAAAAAAGGCGTTAACATTTTCAACCAAATATAATCGAGCCAAACTAGTATAGATCATAGACCGGTCTTTTATTAATAAATAAACCTAAAACCTAAGTTATGCTGTTAATCTATATTTTGTTAGTTATCGGCTTTATAGTTGTGAATGCACTCATTTTTCCTAAAACCAAAGGTGTTCTTCGTCCATTGGTTATTCCTACAAAAAATAAAATTCATTCGGTTAATTTAAAGAGTTCTCTTTAGGTTGCTGGAGATACTTGATTTCTTATATTCTTGAATCTTACTATATAATGGGTTCCTTTTTTAGAAAAATCACGCTTAATCGAACCCTGTAACTGCCGTACAAGGTTATGTATCAGTTTGAGGCCAAGTGAGTTTGTCGTTTTATAACTAACCGTTTCTGGAAAACCAACACCATCATCTCCTATATTGAGTACATATTCGTTTTTATCATCTTTACTGAGTTTAATTAATATCTCTCCTTTACTTTCATCTACAATACCATACTTTAAAGCATTAGTGACCGCTTCGTTGATAAGCAAACCCAACGGAATCGCCGTATCAATATTTAACTTAAGGTCGGGTATATCGATGTCAAGGGTAATATTGCTGCTCGTACCCTTAATGGAACGAATGAGATATTCTGCCAACTCTTGAACGTAAGAACGATATTCAATTCTTGAAAGATCTTCTCTAAGGTAAAGCATTTCGTGAACCATTGCCATTGAGATGACCCTATTCTGACTGCTCTTTAAAAGACTTTTCACTTCTTTGTCGGCAATATTTCGTGATTGAAGACTCAATAAGCTTGACACGGTCTGAAGATTGTTCTTAACTCTATGGTGTACTTCTTTTATAAGGGTTTCTTTCTCTATTATTTTCTCTTCCAGTTCATTTTTCGTCTTGTATAAATTATGATGTGCATGTAGCAGGTTTTTACCAAAAACCCCACCCAATAGATATACGGAAAAAAGAACACTTAAAAGCGCGAAAAGGTTTCGAGAACTTTCAGGTACCACATTATTAACAAAGCTAAAATCAGCTATGCTTTGAGAGTAAATAAGTACTATGATCAAAAGGTTAAGATTTAAGTAGATAGTACCATATGATTTGGTGGTAACATAACCTGCAACGACTATTAGGGCAAGTACGAATATAAAAGGGCTATTTATGCCACCGCTGTAAAGGGTGATGATACTTGCCCCTGCAAGTGTCATTATCGATACCGTATTGTAAGTAAGTAAAAGGTTTTTATGGTACTTATAAAGAAAGGTGTTGATTAAGTTGAGTATACCGAATGCTAAAAAAACATACGGTATTACTACTTTGATATCAAGAATATAAAGACAGGTAAAAAAAAATAACAATGAAAAGACAGAGGAAAAGTAATTAACCTTTATAATTAATTTTGCCTTGTCTTTTAACCGTTCTTCTACCTGTCTTTCTTTTTGCCTATGCATAAGGGGAACTTTTATTGGCATTTAAAAAGCGATTCTTTAGGAAAACACTCACGATAAAATGTAAATCTACTTATGTTTTCTCACAAAATCAAACCTTGACAAATAGTATAGAATCTCTTGAAAATCAAAATGAGACTAACCTCTTTGAACTTTAGGCTTTAAATCGGTTAAATCTGCAATCTTGATGGGTTGGCCCGATTCTATACTTCGTCGAGCACCAATGCCTATCAATATAGACATTGCACCATCTCGAACACCGGCAGTTCTACCATATTCGTCTACAGTTTCAGGATTTTTGAAGATTTTATCATGCAACCTTTTGTCGCCACCACCATGACCACTTTTTTCTAGTCCTACTTGTATGGTTTCGTGTTTTTTCCAGAGTTTATGAAGAATAACCGGTTCATAAGTAAGTTCTTCTTTATCTGTCTGCGCCATCTCTTTCGCATGTTTTTCAGCTTCATCGATACTATCATTTTTAAAATATGGTATATCCTGCCAAGCTTCGATTCTACCTTCTGTACCGTTTATACCCATTCGCCAGCCTTCATAGGGGGAGTAGGTCGTTAAAGAATAATTTAGAACAGTATTATTGGCATATTTCACCTGAGCAGACATTTTATCGTAGATATCTATATCTTCCCTAAATAGGCAATTATCACGAATATAGCCATCGTGCTCTTCATGATTGGCGTAGAGCTTCATCATACGTTCATCTTTAGTAATGTCCCAATGAAATTTGCAGTCAGTTTTATGTTCACAAGTACGGCACTTTTCTCCCCTGAAGGGCCCATTTTCCCCGTAAAATTCTAAATCACCATATGCGAAAACCTCACTTGGTTCAGAATCTATCCACCAATTTAATAAATCGAAATGGTGGGTCGATTTATGTACCCAAAGCGACCCGCCACTTTCCATTTCGCCATGCCACCTTCTAAAATATGAGGCACCATGATAAGTGTTTAAATACCAATGAAAATCTACTGAAACCAATTTTCCGATAGCATTGTTCATTATCAACTCTTTAACCTTTGTGGCATATGGGCTCCATCTATAATTAAAGCCGACGATTAATTTTTTATCAGATTTTCTCTCTGCATCTAAAATGGCTTGGCATTTAATTTCGTCAGTAGTCAAAGGCTTTTCAGTAAGTACGTCGCACCCCATTTCTAACCCCTTAATAATATATTCATGGTGGGTTGAATCTTTGGTGGTAACAATTACAAGTTCTGGCTTCGTTTTGTTCACCATTTCTTCAAAATCGGTGAAAGTGCGACAAGAGGCACCTATGTACTCTTTACCATACTCTAATCGACCGGGGTTTATATCACATAGACCCACGAACTCAAGAATATCTGAGTATTGGTCAACAAGACGTTTTCCCCAGAACGATGTTCCTCTTACCCCTGTGCCTACAAGGGCTATCTTGAGTTTTTTAGATTTACCGAAACTGAACGCAGACAGGGGTACGGCCGTGGTTGCTGCCAACATGCTGATTGAAGAAATAAATTTGCGACGTGAATTTGTCATTATCTTTAGGTTTAAGGAGTTTAGACTTAAAGATATTGAATTTTATAGAATTGATTTTTTGTATTTTATATCTTGTACCTTACGAGGAAAATTCTGTGGGTTTTATTTCTTTAAAAGCAATATTATAAGTGGTGCCAAGGCATGAGGGGTCGCGCTCAACTGAACCCTTTAGTTGCCTGGCCAGTGTATGAATCAGTTTCAGCCCCAAAGATTTTGTGGTTCTTAAATCAATATCTTTCCCATACCCAATACCATTATCGCTAATACTTAAAAAGTAAGTTTTACCATCTGCCTCTTTGACTAGTTTGATATCAATTTTCCCGTTGATATTTTCGACGAAACCATACTTCAGCGAGTTGGTTATTGCTTCGTTGATCAATAGACCTAAGGGTATTGCCGTATCGATACCCAACTCTATATTAGGTATGTCAAGATGTATTTTTACATCTTTATCTCCTCCTGCAGAATTTATTAGATAGTCGCTCAATTCTTCTATATATGATTTGAATTCGATCTTAGATAAATTTTCACGCAAATAAAGCATTTCGTGAATCATCGCCATAGCGTTCACCCTATTTTGACTGCTTTGAACTATTTCTTTAATTTTATTATTACTAGAATTTTTTGATTGAAGGTTCAAAAGACTAGAGACGGTTTGTAAATTATTTTTGACACGATGGTGAACAGTTCGTAGTAAAACTTCCTTCTCTTCTATACGTGCTTCGATATGTGATTTTGACATTATCATAGATTGATGGGCCTTTAAAAGATCTTTTCCGAATACACCACCTAAGATATAGACAGAAAACAGCATACTCAACAGGCTAAAGAGTTCTTTTGATGAACTGGGCACCTCATTTATTGACTGATATACCCCCATTTCACTTAACAGATACATTAAAAGGATAACTACGACTATTGTAGTAAGATATATTTCACCAAAGTATCTGGCTGATATGTAACCCCCCAATACGATAATTACTAAAACAAATATGAACGGACTGTTAATTCCTCCGGATAAAAGGGTTACTGAAGAAGCACTTATAAAAGACAATGCTGCCGCTATTACGGCAGATAGCGTTAGTTTTCTATAGAATTGAAGGTAGTATAGATTAAAGAAATTGAGCAGGGCAAATCCAAAAAAAACGAAAGGTAAAATGCCATTGATGTCAAGAACGTAAATACAAAATAAACCGAAAACTATACTTAGGAAAGAAGAATTGCAGATAAATTTTTTGAGCAACCGAGTCTGGTTGTTCAATCTAAATTCTATTTTACTGCCTTCGGACATTTATTTGCCAAGTGAATTTGAATATGGCTACAATAATCTCAATTTTGATATTTTTTCGTACCGCTACAATCTATTTATGATTAAGAGACGTCAAAAAATTCTAAATGAGGGTTAGGATATTTCGCCATTAAACTACGACATTATTGCGAAGAATCTTTAGTTATTTATTTAAAAAATTTTGATTTTGTGCTTCTTTAAGCTGTTTCCAAGGGTGATTTACAGGGGTACGAAATTTCCACTTGATATTGTACTACTGACCATCACAATACGTCAATAGATATGTTTAAGAAGTTTTGATAGATCCTTTTTCAATATCACGAAATGTTACAAGGTAGCTAGCCCCTTGTTCTATTTTTATTCTTCTTACAGAACCATGAAGCTGCCTTGCGAGATTATGTATTAGTTTTAGACCCAACGATTTTGAATTGCTAAAATCTAAATCATCAGGAAAACCGATTCCATTATCACTTATTCGCAGCGAATAAGTGTTTTGCTCATTTTCTTTTTGTAAACTAATCTTTATATTACCTTGATTGCTTTCTACGAAACCATATTTTAAAGAATTTGTCACGGTTTCATTGATTAATAAACCCAAAGGAATGGTTGTGTCTATACTCAACTGTATATCGGGTATATCTAAATCTATATTTATATGCTTTTGTTTAGAATTAAGCGATTGTACTAAGAAATCGGTTAGTTCATGTACATATAATTTGAATTCTATCTTTGATAAATTCTGTCTTAAATAGAGCATCTCATGAATCATGGCCATTGACAAAACCCTATTCTGACTGCCTTTAATCAATTCTTTTATTTGTTGATTTTCTGTATTTTTTGCTTGAAGATTGAGCAGGCTAGAAACTGTCTGTAAATTATTTTTCACTCGATGATGTACTTCACGTAATAGTGTGTCTTTCTCATCTATTCGTTTTTCTATTTCATTTTTTGAGTGGTAAAGAGAATGGTGGGTTTCTAACAAGTTTTTCCCAAAAATCCATCCCAATAAATAAACTGCGAACAATATGCTTGCTAAACTGAACAGGTCTTTCGATTGGTCGGGAACGTCATTCGGTATAAAATCAGCGAAGTAGTTGCTCACAAAAAATAATATTACAATACTGGCCAGTACTAGATAAAGATAAATTTGGCCGAAAAGTTGTGTAGATACATAACCCGCGAGCACGATTATAGCTAGTATGAATATAAATGGGCTAGTAATACCACCACTACATAAGCAAATGACCATGGTACTGGTCCATGACAAAATCGATGTATAAATGGCCATCGTGGTCAAGTTATTATGATACCTGAACAAATAGGTATTCAAGAAATTAAGGCCTGCATATAGGCAAAATACAAAGGGTATCGTGTCATAGACATCAATTATAAATAGGCAGAGTAAAGCAAAAATTAAGCTCAATGTTGAAGAAACATAATTGAACTTAAACAAGAGCTTGAGCTTATTGTCTATTCTATCGTAATCAACTGTATTTTTTTTCATACACTATTGCCGATACAGCATTTTTCGGTAAAATACTCTTAATAGAATGCACTTATAAGATACGCAAAACTCTGTATTACAATGCTATGTGTGGCATTATAAATAAAAAAAACGGCAACTTAACAAGTTGCCGTTTTCTATTTGCAGAGAATTTTTATATACCTATACTTCGGTTAAGACCCATTCTCCATTATTGATAAGGGGTTCGGCCTGTTTATATTTGACCGTTTTATTCTCACCTGTCATTACATTTTTTATGGTAACCCTATCGTTACGACCAATCTTCGGGCGCTCTCTAGTTATCGTTTCGGTCACCTGAGGCCTTTGACCCTGTGTCTCGCCAGCTGAACGATTTCGGGCTGCTAATTCGTCGCTATTCGGAATCTCTTCTTTAGAGGTTTGTAGGTTCTCTTTAGGTCTACGAACATTTCTGGCTTCTTGAATTTCACTTGGGTTACCGCTGGGTAATTCTCCCTTAAATAAGAATGCAACCACTTCTTTGTTTACTTTGTCAATCATACCTTTGAAAAGTTCAAATGCTTCAAACTTGTAAATCAAAAGAGGGTCTTTTTGCTCATGTACCGCCAACTGAACCGATTGCTTCAACTCATCCATTTTACGCAAATGGGTTTTCCATGAATCATCGATAATGGCCAAAGTAATATTCTTTTCAAAATCATTGACTAACTGTCTACCTTCAGTCTCATAGGCACCTTGTAAATCGGTAACTACATTCAAGGTTTTGATTCCATCGGTAAAGGGTACTACAATGCGCTCAAACTTGTTGCTGCTATCTTCATAAACTTTTTTGATTACAGGAAGAGCGGTTGCCGCATTACGTTTCATTTTTTCAAGATAATGCTTGTATGCGGAGTCATACACCTTCATCGCAACATCTTGTACGCTCAATCTCGCAAAATCATTTTCTGAAATAGGGGAGGTGATGGAGAAATACTTGATTAATTCGAATTCAAAATTCTTATAGTCACTGGCAGCTTTATTGGTATCAACTATTACCTCACAGGTATCATAGATCATATTGGCAATATCTACCTTGAGACGTTCCCCTTGAAGTGCATGTCTTCTTCTCTTATAGACTACTTCACGTTGGGCGTTCATTACATCATCATACTCAAGTAAACGCTTTCTTACACCGAAATTGTTTTCCTCGACCTTTTTCTGTGCTCTTTCAATAGACTTGGTCATCATAGAATGCTGAATGACTTCACCCTCTTCCAAGCCCATTTTATCCATCATCTTGGCAACTCGGTCAGACCCGAACAAGCGCATTAGATTGTCTTCTAGAGACACATAAAATTGAGAGCTTCCTGGATCTCCCTGACGACCTGAACGACCTCTCAACTGTCTGTCAACACGTCGAGAATCATGCCTTTCAGTACCAATAATCGCGAGACCACCTGCACTTTTTACTTCATTGGTCAATTTAATATCGGTACCACGACCCGCCATATTGGTTGCAATCGTTACAACCCCTGGGTTACCTGCTTCTGCAACAACATCTGCTTCTTTCTTGTGTAATTTAGCATTCAACACATTATGTGGAACTTTTCTAATGTTCAACATGCGCGATAACAATTCTGATATTTCTACGGATGTTGTACCGATCAATATCGGTCTACCTGCTTGTGAGAGCTTTGTTACCTCATCAATAATAGCATTATATTTCTCACGCTTTGTTTTGTAAATCAAATCGTTTCTATCGTCTCTGGCAATAGGTCGGTTGGTCGGTATCTCCATAACATCCAACTTATATATTTCCCAGAATTCACCTGCCTCTGTGACCGCCGTGCCTGTCATACCGGCCAGCTTATTGTACATTCTAAAATAGTTTTGTAACGTAACGGTAGCAAAAGTCTGCGTAAGGGCCTCGATTTTAACGTTCTCTTTGGCCTCGATAGCTTGGTGTAATCCATCAGAGTAACGACGACCATCCATAATACGGCCGGTTTGCTCATCAACGATCATTACCTTATTGTCCATGACCACATACTCCACATCTTTTTCGAATAAGGTGTATGCTTTCAGTAATTGGGTCATGGTATGAATGCGTTCACTTTTCACCCCAAATTCTTTGAAAAGCTCTTCTTTAAGTTCGGCCTCTTTTTCAACCTCTAGATTTTGATTCTCGATTTTGGCAATTTCACCACCTATATCGGGCATAACAAAGAAGTCACGATCTTGTGCGCCAGAGATATGGTCTACACCTTTATCGGTCAATTCTATTTGATTGTTTTTCTCATCGATTACAAATAATAAATCTTCATCAACAACAGGCATTTCCCTATTATTGTCTTGCATATAATAACTTTCTGTTTTTTGAAGCAATTGCTTGATGCCTTCTTCACTAAGGTACTTGATCAGAGCTTTGTTCTTCGGAAGGCCTCGGTGAACTCTCAATAAAAGAAACCCTCCTTCTTTGGTATCACCGGCGGCAATCAATTTTTTGGCCTCTGCCAATACACCGGTTAGGTGGTGTCGTTGTTTATTTACGATATCACCAACCTTCGGCTTCAGTTCATTAAATTCATGTCTGTCACCTTCCGGTACGGGCCCAGAGATAATCAAAGGAGTACGGGCGTCATCGATTAAAACCGAATCTACCTCATCTACGATGGCATAATGGTGTGGGCGTTGTACAAGATCTTTTGGGGTATGGGCCATGTTATCTCGCAAGTAGTCAAAACCGAATTCATTATTGGTGCCATAAGTTATATCTGCATTATAAGCGGCTCTTCTACCTTCTGAGTTAGGTCTGTGATAATCTATACAGTCGACTGAAAGACCATGAAATTCAAAAATTGGAGCCATCCAGGCGCTATCCCTTTTGGCCAAGTAATCATTGACCGTTACCAAATGAGCGCCATGACCGGCCAAAGCATTTAGATACAAAGGAAGAGTAGCCACCAAAGTTTTACCTTCTCCGGTCTGCATTTCTGCAATTTTACCTTGATGCAGGGCGATACCGCCAATAAGCTGTACATCGTAATGAACCATATCCCAAGTGACCTCTTTGCCGGCGGCATCCCAAGAGTTGCTCCAAATTGCGTTTTCTCCATCGAGGGAAACATAGCTTTTTGTAGCTGAAATTTGCCTGTCGAATTCTGAGGCCGAAACTGAAATTTTTTCGTTGTTGGCAAACCTTTTTGCAGTTTCTTTGACTACTGCAAAAGCCACCGGTAATATTTCGTTCAGAGTTTTTTCGGTGATAGCATAAGCTTCTTCTCTAAGCTTGTCTATTTCGGCATAAGTTTCTTCATTTTTGTCAATATCGGTCGAAGTTTTAACTTCTTCTTCCAATGACTCTATTTTAGCAGTAATTTCGCTGATGTCTTCTGCAATCTTCAATTTAAAGGTGTTGGTCTTATCCCGAAGTTCGTCATTGCCTAAACCTTCTAACTGACTTTCAAAAGATTTAATCTGTTTTACAAGAGGTTGAAGTTCTTTGACGTCTTTCTCTGACTTATCGCCAACGAATACCTTTAATACTGAATTTAAAAAACTCATGCTGTTTTTTTTATAATTGAAACATCATTTGACACCAATGATGTTATATTTTCTTTTACTGTTTCAAGACTTCAAAAGGTGTTCCAGTAATACTTTTTACTGTAAAACAACTTATTGACTGCCAAAATTACAGAGAACTAAACAATGGTCGTTATAATCAGGGGCGAATTTAACACTTTGCCGCGTAAGATTATCTATTTTTCTTGCACGAGAAGAATAGAAGGGGTGAAATTATAAAGGAGAACAAAAAAAGCCCCTGATGGGGGCTTTTCTCAAATAGTTTTTTGACTTATATCAATACTCGTCCTCATTCCAGAGGTAGTCTTCTTCAGTTGGATAATCAGGCCAGATCTCTTCGATAGATTCGTAAATTTCCCCACCTTCCTCTTCCATGGACTGTAAGTTTTCGACGACCTCTAAGGGCGCACCCGTACGAATAGAGTAATCAATCAATTCGTCTTTCGTCGCCGGCCATGGTGCATCACTCAAATAAGATGCTAGTTCTAATGTCCAATACATTTTTGTAAATCGGTTTTAAATTTTTGCAAAAATAAATTTTCTGTTTATATAGCCAAGGATAAATGACTAATTTATCAGCATTATTTTTGCATTAATAGTTTGATAACGAAGAATTAATCAAATTATTAGAGAATTGCAAATAATTACCCATCTTTATTCTTTATCCATCCTTTAGATACTAATTCAGAGGTTTTTAAGGAATCCATTTGACTTCTTCTGCGTTCAATTCTTGTGACAATTTTCGTGCCAGTACAAAGAGATAGTCGGAAAGTCTATTCAAAAATGATAAGATCAAGATATTAAATGGCTCCTTTTCATGAAGGAGCGTACAAATGCGTTCTGCCCTTCTACAGACTGTTCGGGCCAGGTGACAGTATGACACCGTAGTGTGCCCACCCGGAAGGATAAAATGGGTCATCGGTGAAAGTGATTCGTTCATGATATCGATTTCATTTTCTATAGATTCAATGATATCGTTGTTTAAATCTGGGAGATTTAATCTCTTTTTTCCGTTTTTTAGCACGGCTTTATCGGGATCGGTGGCCAATACGGCACTAATATCGAAAAGTTGTTTTTGTAACCCGCTGATGAAAATTCTATGGGTTTCAGCAATATCTTGATCTCGAATAAGGCCTAGCCAAGAATTAAGTTCATCTAATGTGCCATAACTTTCAATACGAATATGGTGTTTTTTGACTCTTGTACCGCCAATTAAGGCGGTTGTGCCCTTATCACCTGTTTTTGTGTATATTTTCATAAGTAATGACTTGCGCCTTCGGTTCTGCCAAGTGGAGAAATTACGGGTTCATTTTAAATGGTTATATAGTATCTTCCTTATTTGGCGACTTTCGTTTTCTTTGATGACCATCTAGAAATTTTCTTGTCTTTCTGTTTTTAGATTGTCTTCTATTGGTCATAGTAATAAATAAGTATATAACTACAACTACTCCTAAAACGATATAAATGGTATTTTCTCCCATAATTTAGAAATTAGATTAAAGTTAGCAGTTTAAACTCGAATCTTGAAATGCTCTTTTTCTTGTTCTTTCCTAAAGAAAACGGCGCCACAGTAAAACATATCAATGGTAACTGAAACCCGATTATTATTTTTTAAGTCGTTCCAGATATTTTTATGTTCAGCATCTAAATAAATATTATCTATTAGTAAAATGCAATCGTTGCTTATCGAATTGGTTGAAGATAATATTTGTGCTATCAGAGGCTTTTCCGGCTTTTTCAAAAATATCAAATCTGTTTTACTCTCAATGATACTAACTTTTGGATAATGTTCTGTAATCATCTGAGATATCGCCCCACTATCATTAGTTCGAACCCTTTCAACGTTGAAATAATCGATACTTTTTAAAAGTATGTTGAGGGTCTTTCTTTTGTGAAAGCGATGTTTGGTATACAGACATTTCGTTAGGTAAGAATAGACGAAAGGGGAGTGTACACCATGTTGATTGGTTGCTTTCAATAGAAATTTTACATGTTGAAAAAACTTGTACAAAACGTATTTGTTTACTCTTCTAACATGGCTGACAGTTCAAACCATCTTTCAGTTTTTTCATCAATTGTATCGATTACTTCTTGTAATTTAATGGATAACTGATCTATTTCTTCACCAGAAAGCGAAGAGTCTGCAAATTGCTGTTGCAAATCGATTTTACGCTTTTCGAGATTTTGAATTTCTTTCTCGAGGTTACGATGCTCTTTTTGCTCTAAATAGGAGAGAGTGGCTTTGTTATTTTTAGAGTGATTTTCTTGAGTCTTAGTACTTTCCTTAGTGGCCGCTTTTTCTTCGCGCTCTTCTATGACCTTGCTGTCTTCATAAGCCCTGAAATCAGAATAGTTACCTGGAAAATCTTCAACTACTGCATCTCCTCTGAACACAAAGAGGTGGTCTACGATTTTATCCATAAAATACCTGTCGTGCGAAACGACGAGCAAACAACCTGGAAAATCCAACAAAAAACTCTCTAATACATTAAGGGTAACAATGTCAAGGTCGTTCGTAGGCTCATCGAGGATCAAAAAGTTCGGATTTTGTATTAAAATAGTACATAAATAAAGTCTTTTGCGCTCACCACCGCTAAGCTTATCTACAAAATCATATTGTTTTTTCCGGTCAAAAAGAAAACGTTCTAAAAGTTGTTGTGCAGATATTTGTTTTCCTTTTTTTAGCGGAATGAAATCACCAACATCCCTAATGACATCAATAACTTTTTGCCCTTCTTTAATATTGATACCCTTTTGGGTATAATAGCCAAACTTTATAGTATCGCCAACGACAACCTTACCGGCGTCTGGCTGGTCGCTACCTGATAAAATATTTAAAAATGTTGATTTTCCGGTCCCGTTTTTACCGATAATTCCTATTCGCTCACCTTTGGTGAAGCTGTAATCAAACTTATCTAGTATGGGTTTTTCAGGATAGGACTTGGTGATTTTATGCAGCTCAATGATTTTACTGCCCATACGCTCCATGTTGATCTCTAGCTGAACCTCATGCTCTTTTCGTCGTTGGCTGGCTTTTTCTTTAATGGCGCTAAAGTCATCTATACGCGATTTTGATTTGGTAGTTCGCGCCTTAGGTTGCCTGCGCATCCAGTCCAATTCTTTTTTGAATAATCTTTGCGATTTATGGTGTTCAACGGCTTCTTGTTCTATACGGGCCTCCTTCTTTTCTAAGTAATACGAATAACTGCCCTTGTAAGGGTAGAGTTGGCCATTATCAAGTTCTAATATTTCGTTACATACCCTTTCTAAAAAATAACGATCATGGGTAACCATGAACAAACTCATATTTTCTTTTGAAAAATACTCTTCCAACCATTCGATCATTTCTAAATCTAAGTGGTTGGTCGGCTCATCTAAGACCAAGAGGTCAGGCTTATTGATAAGGGCATCTGCTAAGGCTAAACGTTTTTTTTGCCCCCCGGATAACAAACCGACTTTTGCGTCTAAATTATCAAGCTTTAATTTAAAAAGAATTTGCTTGTAAAGGGTTTCAAAATCCCAAGCATTGAAACGCTCCATGGCCTCAAAAGCAGTTTGGTAACTATCGGCATCTTCTGGGTTTTGAAGCGCTTTTTCATAGTTATGAATTACTTTGAGTATTTCATTGTCAGAAGCGAAAATAGTTTCTTCAACAGTGAGTTTTGGGTCTAAATCCGGTTCTTGATCAAGAAACGAAACCCGAATATCTTTTCTGTAATTGACCTGACCTGAATCAGCGGAATCTTGACCTGACATTATATTTAATATCGATGTTTTTCCGGTACCATTTTTAGCGATCAAGGCAATTTTTTGCCCTTTATTGATACCAAAAGAAAGGTTTTCGAAGAGCACACGCTCCCCATATGATTTTGATATATTTTCTACGGTCAGTAAATTCATTGGTTAAGTAAGTTTAGGTTTTTGATAAGACCAGAATAAGAAGAAGTACCGAATGGCCAATGCTAACCAAACCAATATTATCAATGGTGAAAAGATTTGAATATGAAAAAGATATATTAAAGCGGAAACTGTTATAAGACCTAAAGAAAATAAGGCATATCGAGCCACCCAATTGGGCCCACGTTTTCTTGCTACTATGAAAGCTACTATTATGTGAAACGGAAATGCCCAAATTAAATTGAAGTTACTGGCAGTCTCAGTGTGATCTGTCAAAAACCACAGAAATATAATTACCATTCCAATAATTCCAGGAATAAAAAACAGCATGAAATCTAACCAGCGCCTTCTTGTGTTATTTCTAAAGTCTATGAAAGTTAGGGCTAGAACCATGATCAAAAATAGGGTGAGCCAAAATGCTGGAGATAGAAAAAAACTATCTGATGATGACGACTTTCTAACCTTATAAAGAGGTGTTTCCTCTTTGGTGAGGGCTTGATTATCTAGACTCGTGACGCTCAATTGCTTCATGTTGTAAGCGGGCAGAAACATATGTTCTTTAGCGGTAGCCACATCATCGATTACAGAACCTAAGGCCAAATCGATCCCGAAACCAAGCCAACTGTTAATCGGTACATTTTGTCGAATGAGTTCTCGATGCGTGAATAACTCGTCTAAATAGTTTTCATTAAAGCGTAGCTTACCTCCGTAAGTTTCCTGAAGAACATCCCATATTTTGGTAGAGCAGTTATTAAAGAAAAAATCATATTTATAATCTCGGTTCTCTGGCAGATAATTATTTTCAAGGTAATCGAAAAGCTCTTGTCTTTGTTTTATCGATAAGTCAAGAACCTGCTCTTTGACCCAACGATTTTCTTCTTCGTAGCTCAATAAAAAATAAGGAAAACTCTGTCTGGCCAAGGTGTAATCTAGTTTGCCACGTGCAAACTTTAAAGTGAAGTTAGGTGTTGTAAAATCAAAGGTACCATAATTGTAGACCACATCTATACCTTGAGAACTATCGTTTACCCTAAAGGCACTGTGCCCAAAGGCAGAATAAATCTGGTCTCCAGGGCCACAGGTGATGATGCTTATTTTAGATTGTGGGGTCAGTTTGACCTCTTGTGCATAACCTAAAAGGCATGACGCCGTTAGTAGAAGTAATAGTACCTTTTTCAATAGCATTCTCGACTGTTACTATAATTTGCAGGGCAAATATCCGAATAAAATATGGTCTAACATGATTGAAAATAAATTGTCTTATTTTTACTGAAATCAATACCCTCGAATGAAGAAGTTTATACCAAACCTGATAACTCTTTTAAATGTTTTTTGTGGCTGTGTTGCAGCCGTATTTGCTGTGTTAAATCACTTGGAGATGGCCGCCATATTTGTGTTTTTGGGTATTTTTTTCGATTTTTTTGACGGACTTGCCGCACGGCTGCTTAATGTGCAGAGCGAGTTGGGGGTTCAGTTAGACTCTTTGGCGGATATGATTACAAGCGGGCTAGTGCCCGGTATCGTTATGTACCAATTACTAAGAATGTCGATGACCGGAGGTTGGAATGCAGGTTCGGAGTCGATTGAACTCTCAAGTATATCTGCTGTTCTACAACCATTACCATTGTTGGGTTTTATAATTACCATGGCCTCTGCTTATAGATTGGCAAAATTTAATATAGACGAAAATCAAGTGTCTTCGTTTATCGGTTTGCCTACTCCCGCGAACACACTTTTAATACTTTCACTTCCGTTAATTCTATTTAATAACAACAATGATATTCTGAACGATATCATTCTCAATCAGTGGTTCTTAATAGGTCTAACTTTTTTAAGTGCATATCTACTTAATTCGAATATTGAACTGTTCGCCTTAAAATTTAAAAACTGGGATTTTAAAGACAACGCAGTACGTTACGTCTTCATTATTGTCAGTCTGGTATCGTTGATTACACTTGGCTTCTTGGCGATACCTTTTATAATTCTGTTTTATATTCTGATTTCGATAGGGGTAAGGGTAACAGGGCAGAAAGCAGATTAAAAATCAAGTTTTTTCTTTCTCAGCTCGAAGTTCTGACCTAAGTAAACCTTTCTTACCATTTCATCGGCCGCCAAGTCTTCCGGAAGCCCCGACTTTAAGATTCCACCTTCGAACATAAGGTATGAGCGTTCGGTAATGGCCAAAGTTTCTTGTACGTTATGATCGGTTATTAGAATACCAATGTTTTTATTTTTTAATTGAGCTACGATACGTTGAATATCTTCAACTGCTACAGGGTCTACACCGGCAAAAGGTTCATCTAATAAAATGAATTTAGGATCAGTGGCCAATGCCCGTGCTATTTCGGTACGACGTCTTTCCCCTCCTGAAAGCAGGTCTCCACGACTTTTTCGAATATGGCCAAGGCTAAACTCATCGATCAGCGACTCCATCTTCATCAACTGTTCTTTTTTACTGAGCTTAGTAAGTTGTAATACACTTAAAATGTTCTTCTCTATACTTAGTTTTCTAAAAACGGAAGCTTCTTGTGCTAGGTACCCAATACCATTTTGGGCTCTTTTATACATCGGGTAGTTGGTGATTTCTGTTCCGTCAAGAAAAATTTTACCACCATTTGGTTTTACCAAACCGACAATCATGTAGAATGAAGTTGTTTTTCCTGCACCGTTCGGACCCAAAAGACCAATGATTTCCCCTTGATTGACTTCAAGTGAAATACCCTTGACCACTTTTCGGCCTCGATAAGATTTCATTATATTTTCAGCGCGCAACTTCATAAAAACAGTTACTTTTTGACAGTAAATTTACTTTCAGTAGGGTGTCAAAGAAACGGCAAACTTTTGGCATACCCTTGGGTTTACATTTTCTTTAACCCTTTTTTCTCAGTTTTTGCTCCTTTTTAGCTTCCTTTCGCAAAACAAATCCAGAAATATAGATGCTCACCTGATACAAAATTATTACAGGTACGGCAACTATAATTTGGCTTGTTACATCCGGAGGAGTGATGACCGCGGAAAGTATCAATACGACCACTAGGGCGATTTTTCGATATTTTTTAAGGATTTCAGGGGTGACAATGCCGACCTTAGTCAAAAAGAAAATGATTATCGGCAGTTCGAACAACACACCGCAGGCAATGACGGCAGTTCTTACCGTGCCAATATAAGAGTCGATATCAAATTCGTTGAGTATAAGTTCACTGACTTGGTAGGTACCTAAGAAGTTAATAGACAACGGAGCCACAACATAATATCCGAAGAGAACACCTGAGAAAAACAACAAGGACGCTATGAGAATAAAACCTCTGGAGTTCTGACGTTCCTTCTCATATAGCCCCGGACTGATAAACTTCCATATTTCGTATAGAATATATGGGAAGCCTAATATAAATCCTGCCCAAATAGACGTCCAAATATGCATGGAAAACTGCGCCCCCATCTGCCGGCTCTGAATGCTGAAGGGAAGTTTGTCGGCGCAAAAATCAGATTCAAAACCCATCCAGGTGGCAATATCACAAAATACACGATAGGTGGGAAAGTCCATTCTAGACGGCCCGAAGATGACCGTGTCGAAAATAAAATTTTTCATTAAAAAGGCGCCACTGCCTATAACGACCACTGCAACAACTGACCGTATCAGGTGCCAGCGTAGTTCTTCTAAGTGATCGAGAAACGACATTTCGTCGGGGGTCTTCTTATTTTGCTTCGCCATTATAGTATGCCTTCGTTTATCAAATTGTGCAAATGTACAACACCGATGTATTTATTACCATCTACACCCAATAATTGTGAGATTCCATTATTCTGCATGAGCTCTAAAGCCTCTATAGCGAGAACATTCACAGCAATTGTTTTTGGATTGGAAGTCATAATATCTCTTGCGGTCAGGCCGCTAATATTGTCATACTTGTTAAGCATTCTTCTAATGTCACCATCTGTAATAATGCCGACCAGTTTACCCTTATCGGTTACAGCCGTAACCCCGAGCATTTTTTGCGATATTTCGACAATAGCCTCCTTTACCCCCGTATTTATAGTTACTTCAGGCTTCTGATTGTTGCGAACTATATCTGAAACCGTCAAGTAAAGTCGTTTGCCCAAAGCACCACCAGGATGGTATTTTGCAAAATCTTTACTGGTGAAACCTTTCACTTCTAAAAGTGAGATGGCCAAAGCATCGCCCACGACCATTTGTGCCGTAGTACTGGTTGTCGGCGCAAGATTATTGGGGCATGCCTCTTTCTCTACGTGTGTGTTGAGAATATAATCGGCTTCGGAAGCTAAGTAAGAATCGAGGTTGCCGGTCATGGCGATGAGCTTATTGTTTCCTCTTTTAATCAATGGAATCAACATTTTAATTTCTGCTGTGTTTCCGCTGTTAGATAAACAGATGACCACATCATTCTCTTGAATAGTGCCCAAATCGCCGTGAATGGCATCTGCGGCATGCATAAAAATAGCCGGAGTTCCCGTAGAATTTAGGGTGGCCACAATTTTTGAAGCTATTATGGCGCTTTTGCCTATGCCCGAAACGATTACCCTGCCCTTGGCGGCAATAATGCAATTGACCGCATCAGAAAAATCGTCGTTGAGCAGATTTGCAAGATTTAAGATTGCGGCACTTTCCGTTTCTATCGTTTTTTTTGCAATGGAAAGAATTGCTTTCGTATCACTCAAATTATTATCAATGTTAGAAGGTTGTTAACTTTGTGCGCTAAATAGAGCAAAAAAGGGTACTTGTCCTAAAACTATCCAAAAACAAAGGAGTTTAGAAAAGATTGTTTTATATTTAAGATTACAAAATTACAAAACTTAAAATAGGGTATTCGATTACCCCTTAAATTTTATTTTGATTACTAGATATTCCCCCACATTCGGAAAAATGAATTCTCGAAAATTGTTTTTCAAATCTCAATACATTACAGCTTATTATGGCAAAAGATAAGCCCGTTATAAATGATACGGAACTACATGCCGCGCTAAAAAAATATTTTGGTTTTGCGGAATTTAAAGGTTTGCAACAAGACGTTGTTACCAGCATTCTTAGCGGTATTAATACATTTGCCATAATGCCTACTGGCGGCGGCAAATCACTTTGTTATCAACTACCGGCCCTGATGCAAGAGGGTACGGCAATCGTAGTATCTCCGCTGATTGCGCTCATGAAAAATCAGGTCGATGCCATTCGTGGTATTTCAGACCAAAACGGCATAGCACACGTATTGAACTCTTCGTTGACCAAAACCGAAGTTCGACAGGTGAAGCAAGATATCGTTGACGGTGTTACAAAACTGTTATACGTAGCACCTGAATCGTTGACCAAAGAAGATTATGTAGAATTTTTACAGAGCGTAAAATTATCTTTTGTAGCGGTTGACGAGGCACATTGCATCTCAGAATGGGGCCATGACTTCAGACCTGAATACAGAAACCTGCGTTCTATTGTAAACCGTCTTGATGATAGTATTTCGGTCATAGCGCTAACTGCTACGGCAACACCGAAGGTTCAAGAAGATATAATTAGAAATCTGGGTATTACGGGTGCAAGAACCTTTAAGGCCTCATTTAATAGGGCCAATCTCTTTTATGAAGTAAGGCCGAAGACCGCAAACGTAGATTCAGATATTATCCGTTTTGTCAAGAAAAATTCTGGCAAATCCGGTATCATCTATTGTTTAAGCCGAAAAAGGGTCGAAGAACTTGCTCAAGTATTACAGGTTAACGGTGTGAGTGCTGTACCCTATCACGCTGGTTTCGATGCAAAAACAAGATCTAAATACCAAGACATGTTTTTGATGGAAGATGTTGATGTAGTTGTTGCGACCATCGCATTCGGTATGGGTATAGATAAACCAGATGTGCGATTCGTAATTCATCATGATATTCCGAAAAGTATAGAGAGCTATTATCAAGAGACCGGTCGTGCGGGAAGGGATGATGGAGAAGGGCATTGCTTGGCTTTTTATGCTTACAAAGACATTGAAAAACTTGAAAAGTTCATGTCTAATAAACCTGTTGCAGAACAAGAGATAGGTAATGCACTTTTGCAAGAAGTCGTAGCGTACGCGGAGACTTCGATGTCTAGGAGAAAATTCATGCTCCACTATTTTGGGGAAGAATTTGATGAGGTAAATGGCGCCGGAGCCGATATGGATGATAATGCCCGAAACCCTAAAGAAAAGGTTGAAGCTAAAGATGATGTTGTTAAAGTCTTAAAAGTGGTATTGGGTACCAATGAAAAGTTCAAGTCTAAAGAAGTGGTGAGAACCCTTGTGGGCAAAATCAACGCTTTAATAACTTCGCATAAGACCAACGAAAAAGACGTTTTTGGTATAGGTTCAGATAAGGATAAAGGTCATTGGATGGCGCTAATACGTCAAATGTTAGTAGCGGGTCTGGTTAAGAAAGAGATAGAACAATACGGTATTCTTCGGGTGACGGATAAGGGGAAAACGTTTCTAAACAGCCCTGAATCTTTTATGATGACTAAAGATCATACCTATACTGGTGAAGAAAGTGATGCCATTGTGAGTTCGGGCAAAGGTGCCGTAGCAGACGATAAACTTCTAAAGCAGCTTAAAGACTTAAGAAAATCTCAAGCAAAAAAATTAGGAGTACCGCCATTTGTGGTCTTTCAAGACCCGTCTTTAGAAGATATGGCGATGAAGTATCCTGTAACCGTAAAAGAACTTATTAATATTAACGGGGTAGGAGAAGGAAAAGCTAAAAAATATGGTAAGGCCTTTATTGAGTTTATTGCCGCTTATGTTGAGGAAAACGATATCTTAAGACCCGATGATCTAGTCGTAAAAAGTACTGGTGCCAATTCAGCACTTAAACTTTATATCATTCAGAATGTAGACCGAAAGCTTCCATTGAGCGATATTGCCGATGCCAAGGGGCTTGAAATTCCAGATTTAATCAAAGAGATGGAGCAAATAGTCTATAGCGGAACAAAACTCAATATAAATTATTGGATCGATGAAATTCTAGACGAGGATCAACAGGAAGAAATTCACGATTATTTCTTGGAGGCAGAAACTGATAACCTTGATGAGGCCATGAAAGAATTCGATGGAGATTATGAAGACGAAGAGCTTCGACTCTATAGGTTAAAATTCTTTAGCGAAGTGGCTAATTGAAAACTTCTATAGTACCACTTTTTCAAGCAACTCTAAACTCTGTTTTTCGGTGTTAAATCTGCCATTAATACCAATCGGGAATGTGAAATTGTTTTCTACGTGACCAAAACTCATACCATAAAATGCGGGTATGCCGAGGGGCTTAATACGGTCTATAATTACTTCCTTTAAGGTGAACGAAACTGAATGGGTAGATGCATTGCAACCTGCACAAACCCCAAAAATAATACCGGCAGCTTTTGAAAAGGTTTTACCTTCAATCAGTTGCGTTAACATACGGTCTATGCGGTAAGGTGCTTCCTCAACGTCTTCAATACAGACGATGCAATTGGTGAAATCGATTTCATGAGCCGTGCCGATTAAAGCATTGATCAATGTAAGGCTACCACCTACGATTTTTCCTGTGGCAGTACCAGATGTGATGGTGTATCGCTCATACTCGGGGTCATGTTTTTTCTCTGCGTCAAGTTCGACATTTACGATGTATTGCTCATCCCTAGGCCTCATAAGAACATTTTTCATGAGCTGAATACTGTATGGATCGTTCAAAGTGCTGCCTACCGGACCGTGAAAAGTCACAAGACCGGTTTCTTTAAAAATACCATTAAGAAGTGCTGTTACATCGCTGAAACCAATTAAGATTTTCGGATTGCTTTTGATATTCTGATAGTCTATTTGAGACATAATACGGGTACAGCCATAGCCGCCCCGTGCGCATAGAATACCATCAATCTCCGGATTTGCGAACATTTCGTTCAAATCTTTTGCGCGCTCCTCATCGGTATTACTAAAGTATCCGTAATTACCAATGACCCGTTGGGTATGATGTGTTTTAAAACCTAGCTTTTGAAGTAATTCAATGGCCTCTTGTAATATGTCGACCTTTACGGCATAACCAGGTGCAATCAACCCAATAGTATCGCCTGTTTTAAGGCGTTTCGGGAGTATTTTCGGTCTAGATTGACTATTATGGACTTGTGCTGTATTTAATTGAGGGATTAAAAATGCACCTGCCGCACCTAAGGTATGCCCAATAAATTTTCTTCTGTTGTTCATGTGTAGCAAATCTTGTCAGGGTGAAAATAAGAAGAAATAAAAAATCGGCCACAATGGGCCGATTTAATAACACTTAGATTTTGCTCTTTTAAGGAATGGAGGTGCCACCACTTGAATTGGCCCTTCTCAATTGACGTTGTATTTTTTTAATGGCCGACTCAATAGATTTTTCAGGTTCAATAATATTGTATTCACCCCAGAAGTCGGGATCTGCAAAGCCGATTGCTTCATCACTTAAAATAATCGAGGTTTTAATTCGGTCACGTATTTTCGGGTAATCTGCTGCCATATTCTTTTTCCAATCGGTAACGGCCATTTCACATGTCATGGTATAGACTGAGTTGAAAAGGCGCCGATCCCAATCAATCTTGAACTCTAACAGTACATTGCTATACCCGTAATACCATTTACCATTCTTCTCGCGATAATCTACACGGTAGGCTACTTCGTTGGGCCAAACTCTTGCATTTCTAGGTTTTTTGCGCACAAATAATCTTGAGGCCAAATCCTTATCCGTGATATTTAGATGATATATGGCGCTGGTTAGTATTTTATTCTCTGCATCGATGTAAAGTTTGCCCTCGTACAAAGGGTCTAATATCGATTCTTTTTGTGCAAAAGTGACTACGTAAATCAAACGGTCATTGACACGGGTAGAACGGTCAAATTTAAAGTTATAGTTGCTTATCAATTCATTTGAAAAAATGTACTCAGGGTATTTCATTATATCTACGAACAAAGCATTGAACGGCCCACCTTGAAGTTTAAGGGCTACCGTGTCTAACTTATCATAGTCAGTACTTTTTCTAGCCTTGTAGAGTTTTACACCATCTTGTTTCAGCGAAGTATAGGGTGTTTTGTATATGTTTACCACCGCTTCGGAGAGAGATACATTTTTTCTTCTTTTTTTAATGGTTTCCCTGTAAAAAGCAGTCATTAACGTAGGGTCTTTAAGATAGTTCTCTCCCTTCTTTTTAAGGGTTTCCCTAACTAAAAGCTCGGCATCTTTCGGTATGCTGATATTTATTTCTGGAAGTTCTGTAATCGAAACATCCATCATAATTCGATTTTTGCCATTTTTTAATTGGGCAAGGGGAATTGTTTTGGTTTTGTATCCGAGGAAAGAAACAATAATATTGGCATTCGATATATTATCTGGAATCTTAATGGAAAATTCACCTTCAGTATTGGTAATGGTGCTAATATTCGATTTCTCGACCATCAACGATGTAAATACTAATGGCTTATTGCTGTCAGAATCGACAACCTCACCCCTATAGAGATTAAAATTAGATTCTTGCGGCGTTTCTTCTTGAAAAAAAGCATTGGCTCTTTCGATGCCAACGACCAACGTGAACAACACTAGAAATAGTATAGAAACTATGGTTTTTTTTGAGTTAATGTTGAGTTTTCGAATCATGATAGAAAGAATATGAGTAGTTAAGTTATACTTTCTAAGTTAATGATTTTTAGTGACGTATGGTGTTAAATTATTATATTAATTCGATAGTTGTCTAATAAGCGATCCGTGAGTTAAGACTGAATTTTATGCTTACGTGAACTTTTAGTCAACTTTACTCTATCAAGAATGGGTTTTAGACGAGTCGGCTACCAATCGATTTATTTCATTTAATTCTGCGGGGGTTAACTCACGCCATTTTCCTACGGCAATATCTAAAGAAATATTCATGATACGAATTCTTTTTAACTTTTTGACCTGATAGCCCAAGTGTTCGCACATTCTTCGAATTTGTCGGTTTAAGCCTTGGGTCAATATAATCTTAAATTCAAAACGGCCGATTTGTTCAACTTCACATTTACGAGTTATGGTATCTAATATGGGAACCCCGTTTTTCATACGCTCAATAAAATCAGGTGTAATCGGCTTATCGACCGTTACCAGATATTCTTTTTCATGATGGTTTCGGGCACGCAAAATTTTATTCACGATATCTCCATCATTGGTCAGAAAAATGAGTCCTTCACTGGGTTTGTCAAGTCTTCCTATGGGGAAAATTCGTTTTGGATAATTGATGAAATCGATGATATTATCTTTTTCAACTCTGGTGTCAGTGGTGCAGACAATGCCTATCGGCTTATTGAAAGCTAGATAGATGGGTTTTTCTTGTGGTTCTTCAATAAGATGTCCGTCCACCCGAACTTCATCTCCTTCGGTTATTTTTGTACCCATTTCGGGTACTACTCCGTTGATGGTAACCCTACCTTGATCTATAAGCTTGTCAGCAGCTCTGCGAGAGCAGTAACCGGCTTCGCTAAGATATTTGTTTATTCGCGTTTCTTTTGGCTCTTGCACACTTGTAAATTTACTTGTGCAAATTTAGAGGTTTCTTTTATATCGTAAGTAGCGCTAAATATCTTCTTTGCGCAACATTTTGAAAGTAAACCATGCCAAAATTATTATTATCATACTCATAATGCCCCACAACCAAAATTTGTTCTGAAAAAGAGCATTTGTAGATGCATCTCTTTTCTTAGATATGCTTTCAATCTTGCCAAGCTTTAATTCAGTGAGATTTTCAGGAATGATGGTTGCGGCCTGAACGATATCGTAGTAAGGTTTTTGAACGTTCTTATTACCATATACGAGAAAGTATTGCGCAGGCTCGATAAAACGTGTAACAAGCGAGTAGACGTAGCCCTTGGCTTCCGCGCTTTCAATTTGTAGCGCTGTATTATCATGGTTTTGAATAGTGATTCTAAGTTTTTGTGCCAGTGTAGAAGCAAAGGTGAAGCCCTTTTTCTCCAAAGAAGTCAGTGTGCCCGAGTAGAGGTTTTTGAATTGATATCGCCAACCTTTTTCAGTTTCAACACTATCTGAGATATATTCAATGGTAATAGGTCGATAGTAATCTATTTGATCGGAAACGTTGATTTTAAGATAACTCAGCGGTAAGCGTCTTTTCATATCGATATCGATAACGCTGTTCTTCTCTAATTGTTCAATATTCATGAATGTCACCGGGAAATTGGTGTAATCGGCTTCCGATTGCTCATCTAAATTTATTTCTGAAGATACTAGATTCGGATTTTTATCCGATTTAATAAGCAATCGATAGTAATGATAATTGGAAGGTGAAAAATGTAGATCGGTAAATGTATACTTGGTCTGATTATTATCAATGCCTAAAATGCGGTAGTCGTTTAAAACGGTAAACCATTCATTTTGGTCGTGGCTACCTTCCAAGATCACTTTATAGTCAAAGTTAGACTCGTCTAACTCTAAATGTATCTGGTTTATGGTCTCATCTGTCGGGATTTCGTATGTGAAATAATAGCCTTTGGCATTGGCCACAGCATTTACTTTTGTGAAGGTGATACTTCTTTGGGTTTGCTGTTCAGAGCTCACTTTTAAGATGTAAGGTGCCTCAATCGTGTCATTCTTGGCAATGCCATAAATTCTGATGTCAGATAGGTCAGAAGCCACATGTTGAAATACAGAATCGGGTATGGGCAGGCTATGCCATTGTTCCGAAATTCCATTGATCTCTCGTTTATAATCATAATCGATCATTTGAGAAATGGCTAAGGTGCTATACAGTCCGAATGTTAGACACAAAATGATATTTTTATAAATCAGCTTCATAATAATTCATTTTTCTCTGGCTTTGATTCAGTTTTGTCTTCAGCAATCAAGTTCTTATACTTGTTGTACAAAAACGATATGATCAACAGTAAAATGCCCAAAGAAACAAATACTATAGTTTTTGAAATGGTATTAAGAGATGCGATATCATAAAAGAAAAGTTTGAGCAGAGTAATAGCAAATAGGCCCATAGCGGAGTAACGAAGGTATTTTCTTCGTTTCCATATGCCCAAACCAATTAAAATTAAAGAATATAAGCCCCAAAGAATACTAAGCCCTAGTTTGTAGATTTGATTCGACCCAAAAACATCCATCCAATTCAACAGTTCACTGCTTAGCACCCATAAAATTGAAGTATGCATAAGAAGTTCAAATGGCACTTTTAAATTGGTTTTCATGAATGGTTGCAAAGTGAGTTTTTTTATAGCTAACAGGAGTAGAACAAAAAATGCTATAGAGACATAGCGGATAGTTACGTTGAAGAAACTTATCTCAAAGTGTTCAGCGAGTATTCCGTTAAGATAGCTTTCTCTAAGTTCACTTAGTATGTATAGGCCTCCGCTTAAAAAAGCAAAGCAGGCCAGCAGCCCTACGAATAAGGTGCAAATACCTAAATTTCGGTTTTTTATTTTTTTCATGTTAATGAAAGCCAATGCAGCTACAAAGCCGAGGCTGTAATTAAGAGCCCAAATATCCCCGAAATTAATTAGATCATAATTGTCTTTTGAAAGTAGTTCTATTTCAGACTCAATATAAGCTCTATGCCAATAGTGATCGATTTCTAGATAGAAGGCAGAATAAAGAGTTAATAAAAATAGGCTGGGAATGGCATAGTCAACTATTCTTGATAATTTTGAATTTTGCCCATGTAGTATATTTCCACTGAATTTGGTGTTCACCCAATTGATAAAAGCCAAACTAACTAAAAATAAGAACGAAGTAAGCAGATATACGTTGAGTACGGGTGTTGTGGCTGATGCTTCTAGATAGCCCTTGGCATAACCTCGTCCCCAGTCATGATTGAGACTAATGAAAGCTAAAAATAGTAGGGGATAAGAGAGATATTCGTAAAATAGAACCTTTTTGGTTCGGCCGAACCAAAATAAAAGAGCACCGATCATTACCCATAATAACGTGACCCAATTGCCGTCTAATTGAACGGGAATTGCAATAGTCACGAATACCAAAACCAGGCCTGCCACCAAATGGAAAAGATTACGATCGGCCAATTTTTTAGTGAATAGTATAATACTGACCGCAAAATGTACAATAGCATTAGCGAGCGTGAACAAACCAAGATATTCTTTACCTATTTCGTGCCCATTTAATAAATAGTAACCTAAGGCGTAAAAAACGAAGGAGTTGAGAAGTAACAGAACGATGTCAGAACGTAAGAATTTTTCGGTATTGATTAATTTGTTACTTAAGAAAGTGGCATAGAATATTATGAAGAATAGAACTGTAAATAGCAAGGCCAATCTAAAATGTTCTTCGGTTTTATAGGTGAACATCAACCATGAGACGAAAATGAGCCAAGTAAATGCGAAAGCGGAATAGAATAGAGGCTTCCAATATTTTTTAATGGAGATGCCCAATATTCCAATATTTATAATCGCCATATAGCTGAAAAGAATAGAAGCCTTGCCAGAGCCATCGCTCAATAAAAAAGGAACGGCATAGGCGCCTACAAGCCCTATATGTGCTATGATTTGTTTATTATAATTTAGAGAGGCGACCACTCCAAAAGTGGTAAAAAGCACCATAAGTGCAAAAGCGACCACTTGTGGGTAGAGCCCATAAAAACTATAGGCGGCGAAAGTGATAAAGTATAAAATAGCAAGAGAGCCACTGGTTAGCACAGCACTGTAGTTCTCATACTTTTGTTTTAGTTTTATAGCGAAACCCAATAGCCCCAAACCAGTCAAATAACCTAAAATAATTCGTGTCAGGGGACTTATCAACTCGTTTTCGATAGAGTATTTAGCTCCGATGGCGACCCCTATAACAGTTATGGCAATACCAATTTTATTGATGAGGTTCTCACCAATAAATTTTTCGAGATTTGATTTTTGCCCTGGTTGTTTTGGTAGACGATTTTTTACAGCTTTTGATTCAATTTGGGTTTGGTACTCTTCTTGCTCAAAAATTGACTCCGTTTCTACTTTCGTGGCCGTTTGAGGTTCAAGGGTCGGGGGTATTTCTTTTGATGGTATTGAAGAAGGCTTTTCTTCAATTGGTTCATTCGTATTTTGAGCTTTTAAATCTTCAATTTCTTTATACAAGACCATAAGTTCCTTTGCGAAACTCTCTTGTTTGCTTAACAAAAGCTCTAGTTTTTTATTAAGCTCTTCAATACGAATTTGATGGTTCGACATGCAGCAATGTTAATGGTAAATTGGTCCTCAGTACAATGAAACGAATCTATTTGTTATAACGAGATAACAGTGTTTTTATTGGTTCACTGTTGGAGACTACGACTTTTGGTCTATTTCGACCTATTGAGTTCGAAATTGTATAATTCTCTACCTAGTTCAGCCAAAAAAGGAATGCCAATTTCTTCATATTCGTAAGTGTTGTCATTAAAAATTCCATTTTCATTGACCAGTAGAGTTGCTGTTAGCATAAACTCCACACCATTTTCTTGGTCGGTTATGTAGGCGCAATCTGTAAGTGTGCCATATGCAAAACCGACTTTATTGTAAATTTTAATATGCGATGGAATGTTCTCTTTTGAGTCTCCGAACATAAAAAATTTACAGTAACCATCGTAGTAAATGCTTGGCTTGTAGCCCGCATCTCTTGGCATTATCTGCATAGCTTGCAGAAGTTTTTCTCGTTGGTCTTTGCTGATATTGAATTGTTCTTTATCAGAAAACAATTCTGGAAATATTATCCGTTTCAGTACATTGTGCTGTGTGTTTATTGGATAATAGTTTTTGAGACTAAAGTCAAAAGCTTGTTCTACCAGACTTTCATCTTCGTAGTAGCCTATTCCTTTTTTAATACTTTTTAGTTCAAGCGGTTCTGGTGAGGTGTTTGTGCTGCCTTCGATGACGAATGTAGTACTATCGTTTTCATAAATGACCAAAGGTTTGGTAGCCAGCTCTTCTGAATGAAAACCCAAACGATGCGATATTCGTACAGGGCCAACCCCTTTCGCCTGTAGACGCGAATTGATTTCATCCTGGCCTAAAAATTCTACCAATCTATTATTGGCGTTGTTGTCGCTAACCGCAAAGATTTCGGTAATTGTTTTGGCAAATGTGGTTTCCACTGTGTCTCCCTCCACATAAAAACGGGTGTTGATATTTATAGAATCGATGGCATTTACTTTTTCAAGTGCCAGAGCTGCAATAGGAAATTTAACGGTACTAGCAGGATAGAAATAGTGAGAGTCATCTACCTGAAAGTCAAAATCTGTGAAAGTAATGCCCTCGTTTTTGCGATTTATTAGAGTGTACTTAATCTGTACTTGGTGCTTTTTGACACTATCCATTACCCTCTTTATGTTCAAGTTTTTAGATGTGAGAACATGTTTTAACGGGTCTGTAATTAGTTGACGTTGCTGGCATGACCCCAGCATTAAAGACCAGAATAATAAGGTGAGGGTTCTGAACATGGCTAGAGGTTATTCATAAAGTTCTCCTCTGTGAGGTTTTAGGGCATCTCGATGCTTTATCATTTCAGTATCGGTTACCACCATAAAAGCAGAGCTCTGCATATCGTTAAGGTGTTGAAAACCTGTGATATCCAGTTCCGTTTTTTCCATTTGAATATATTCTTTTAAATGTTTTTCATGATGTTCTGCAGTTTTGGCCGCTGCAGGGCCTCGAAAATCCCAGACGAGTTTAATTTTTTTGCCCATTATTATATTGTTTTATAAAATAATCTTA
Organism: Flavobacteriaceae bacterium MAR_2009_75; assembly: GCA_002813285.1. NCBI lineage: Bacteria > Pseudomonadati > Bacteroidota > Flavobacteriia > Flavobacteriales > Flavobacteriaceae > Flavobacteriaceae bacterium MAR_2009_75. The sequence goes on along the minus strand of PHTZ01000001.1, from coordinate 704,492 downwards.
ATTGGTAGTCTTCAAAATTTGAGTAAATCCGTTCTTTAGACGGCAATCTTTTCTATTGAATAATTTTTTGGTAAAGTACTACATTCTCAACAAGGCTTCCAAAAATCTGTTAAGTAATACCTTATAGCTTTGTGCGCCATTTAGGTTTTGCTATTTTTGCTGGATGAAATTTTTAAAATTCTCCGGAATTCATAGAGTGAGCGGCCATGTCGTTCTTCTATCGCTGATAGTGTTGACGGGTTGTGGGTCTATTTTTAACAAAGAAGAGCCCGAATTTTTGGCACGGGTGGGAGAGAACTATCTTTATCGCGAAGATATTGCCCATCTTTTGGCAAACGGAGTTTCGAAAGGAGACAGTGCTTCTTTCGTAACGAACTATATAAATAATTGGGCTTCAAAACAGTTGTTGTTATCAAAGGCCAAAATTAACTTACCGGAAGAGAAACTTGCCGAGTACGACGATTTGGTATCAGACTATCGTGCCGACCTATATACGAGAGCGTATAAAGAGGCTTTGGTACGCCAAGGTAGCGATACGCTTATCAGCCCATCACAGCTCAAAGAATTCTATGAGTCTGAGAAAGAGAATTTTAAATTAAAGGAAAAGGTGGTTCAATTGCGTTTTGTAGAGCTGCCAAAACAATTTTTGAATAAAAATGCAGTTACTGATAAGTTGAAGCGTTTTAAAGAAGATGACAAAGCGTATCTTGACTCGATCGGTGTTCAGTTCAGAAAATTGAATTTTAATGATTCGCTATGGGTCAGTGCATCTAGAGTAGTCGAAGAGATACCTCCCTTAACTTTTGAAAACGCCGATAAACACCTAAAAAAATCACAATTTTTTGAATTGGAGGATGATAACGGGGTATATTTGGCTAAAATAGTGGATGTAAAAATGGAAAATGATATTGCACCACTTTCTTATATCGAGCCTCGAATCAAACAAGTGCTCTTAAGCCGAAGAAAACTAAACTTTCTACGTAAGTTAGAAACTGAGATTCTAGATGAGGCAATCAAAAAAAATGAATTCGAAATTTATGCTGAAGATGAATAAAGTATTAGCACTATTTTTATCTCTTTCTTGCTTGACGCTAAGTCAAGCACAAGAGAGTGAACCTGCCCAAGAAACAGCTGCTGAAGTTGATATGGCGGTCAATACTACTGCCGAAGCGGAAAAAGACACCATAAGAAATTTTAAAAGAATAAAGTTAGATGGCATTGCCGCGGTCGTAGGCGATTATGTGATATTGGATTCTGATATTGAAAAGACCTTAATCGATTTGAAAAGTCAAGGTGTATCTACTGAAGATGTTACCCGTTGCGGACTTTTAGGTAAATTGATGGAAGATAGGCTGTATGCCCACCAGGCCGTTCAAGATAGTTTGCTTGTGTCAGATGATGAAGTAACCGCTACTACCGACAGGCAGATTCAGGGTTTTGTGCAGCAAATTGGTTCTATGGAGAAATTGTTGAAATTCTACAAAAAGGAAGATGAGGCCAGTTTAAGGGAAGACATTAGCAAAATTAATAAGTTAAGAATGCTTTCTGAAAAAATGCAGGGTAGCATTGTTGAAGAAATCGAGATAACGCCTGAGGAGGTTAGACAGTTTTACAATAAAATTCCGGAAGATGAACGCCCAGTTTTCGGTGCTGAAATGGAAATTGCACAAATTACTAAGGCTCCTGAGCCTAGTGAAGAAGAAAAACAAAATGTTATCGATAAATTAAATGCGATTAAAGCTGATGTTGAAGATAACGACGCAAGTTTTAGTGTTAAGGCCATTTTATATTCACAAGATCCCGGTTCAAAGTCTAAAGGGGGGTTTTATAGTATTACAAAAGAGACGGGCTTCGACAAGACTTTTAAAGATGTTGCATTTAGTTTAAAGGAAGGGGAGGTTTCAGAACCCTTTGAAACTCCTTTCGGCTACCACATCATATTTATTGAGAAAATTAGAGGGCAAGAGTTAGATTTACGACATATTTTAATGCAGCCAGAAATTTCAGAAAAAGCCTTGAACGAGGTGAAATCTGAATTAGATACGATTAGAAAGCATATCATGGAAGGTAAATATACCTTTGCACAAGCCGCACTTAATTTCTCAGATGAGAAAGAAACAAAATTTGATGGGGGTCTCTTGAGAAACCCTTCTACATTTGATTCTCGGTTCGAGTTGACCAAAATGGATCCAGCACTTTACAATCAAGTACGTAACTTGAAAGATGATGAAATCTCATATCCCATTTTAGAGGAAGACCCCAGAGGTGGTAGTCCGAAATATAAGATATTAAAGATTACCAACCGCTATGACGAGCACGTTGCAGATTTTGCCAAAGATTATCTGAAAATACAGCAATTGGCGAAAACAGAAAAGCAATACAATGCTATCAAAAAATGGATGGACGAGCATATCGATGAAACTTACATCAGCGTAAACGAGTCTAACCAAGATTGCGATTTCGCCAACAACTGGACCAAAGAGTAGTTGCATGTCAGATGTATCGGCCATTGATAACCTTGTACAAAAACACCAATCCCTCAAGCAAGAAATAGCTAAGGTCATTGTTGGTCAAAATGAGGTAATAGACCAAATTTTGCTGAGTATCTACACAGGGGGGCACTCGTTATTGATTGGTGTTCCAGGCTTGGCAAAGACGTTAATGGTCAATACTATTGCGCAGACATTGGGCCTTGATTTCAAACGAATTCAATTTACGCCAGATCTAATGCCCAGCGATATTTTGGGTAGTGAGGTACTTGACCAAAATCGAAATTTCAAATTCATCAAGGGTCCTATATTCGCGAATATAATTCTAGCGGATGAGATTAACCGTACACCCCCTAAAACCCAAGCTGCACTATTAGAGGCCATGCAAGAAAGAGCGGTTACGATTGCAGGGCAACAGCACAAACTAGAACCGCCCTATTTCGTTCTGGCAACCCAAAACCCGATAGAACAAGAAGGCACCTATCCGCTACCTGAAGCACAGTTGGATCGTTTTATGTTCGCTATCGAACTTAAATACCCTTCAATTGCAGAAGAGATTCAGGTGGTGAAGGCAACTACTACCGATGTGCTCGTTTCTGTTAGTCCGCTATTTAATGCCCAAGAAATCGTCGCGATACAACAGCTGATAAGAAGAATACCCGTGCCTGACAATGTAATCGAATATGCAGTAAAATTGGTCAATGCTACGAGACCGAATTTAGAGCATGCTTCCGATTACGTAAAACAATATATTGATTGGGGTGCAGGCCCTAGAGCTTCTCAAAATTTGATACTTGGGGCAAAAGCCCACGCCGCGATAAACGGTAAGTATTCGCCAGATAGCGAAGATGTACAGGCAGTGGCCACAGGTATATTAAGACATCGTATTATAAAAAATTACAAGGCCGAGGCCGAAGGTATCTCTGAAGAAGAGATAATTTCTAAATTGCTCTAGCCTTTCTAACTACACTTTTAGAGGCTCACATTTCTTATTATTATCTTTTTTTAGTTTCAACTGCCATTATATCCTAATTATTTAGGTATAATTTGTACAAGTTCTGATATTAATTGCGCACATTAGAGTTAATAATTTTGAAATTCACAAAAATCGTAGTAATCCTTCTACAAAAATTTTATTTGCCCCTTGTATTTTATTAATTTTACGGGATTACAATAACTTAAAACAAAATAGATAATGGCATTCGATATCGATATGATTAAAGGGGTGTACGCCAATATGGCCGAGCGTGTTGATAAGGCTCGTGATATAGTTGGTAAACCGCTTACCCTTTCGGAGAAAATTTTATATTCCCATTTGTGGGACGGTAACCCTACCACAGCTTTTACCAGAGGAAAAGACTATGTTGATTTTGCTCCCGATCGTATCGCCTGTCAAGATGCTACGGCGCAAATGGCCTTATTGCAGTTTATGCAAGCCGGTAAGAAGAAGGTGGCCGTGCCGACTACCGTACACTGTGATCACTTGATTCAAGCAAAAAGTGGTGCTGCAAAAGATTTGATATCTGCCAATAGCACTAGTGCCGAGGTTTTTGATTTTTTAGAATCTGTTTCGAATAAATACGGAATCGGTTTCTGGAAACCGGGTGCAGGTATTATTCACCAAGTAGTTTTAGAAAATTATGCATTTCCTGGCGGGATGATGATCGGAACGGATTCGCATACGGTGAACGCCGGTGGACTCGGAATGGTAGCTATCGGTGTAGGTGGTGCAGATGCTGTAGATGTTATGGCAGGTATGGCTTGGGAGCTGAAGTTTCCTAAATTGATAGGAGTGAAGTTGACCGGAAATATATCTGGTTGGACGTCAGCTAAAGATGTGATTTTAAAAGTTGCTGGTATTCTTACCGTAAAAGGTGGTACCGGTGCAATAATTGAATATTTCGGTGAAGGTGCTAAGAACCTTTCTTGTACCGGAAAAGGAACTATCTGTAATATGGGGGCCGAAGTAGGGGCAACTACCTCTACTTTTGGTTATGATGATTCTATGGAGCGTTACCTTAGAGCTACAGATAGAAGTGATGTAGCCGATGAGGCCAATAAGGTAAGAGAATACCTTACGGCTGATGATGAAGTGTACGCTAACCCAGAACAGTATTTTGATGAGATTATCGAGATCAACCTCGATGAACTTAGACCTCATTTGAACGGACCATTTACTCCGGATTTAGCTACTCCTGTTGGAGAGCTGGGTGTTAAGGCAAAAGAAAACGATTGGCCGCTTAAGGTCGATTGGGGCTTGATAGGTTCTTGTACCAACTCATCTTACGAAGATTTGACCCGTGCGGCATCAATTGCCAAACAGGCCATTACCAAGAAAATTAAACCAAAATCCGATTTCGGAATCAATCCTGGTTCAGAGCAAATTCGATTTACGGCTGAACGTGATGGCTTGCTTCAAATTTTTGAAGATTTAGGTGCAACGGTATTTACCAATGCTTGCGGACCTTGTATCGGTCAGTGGGATAGAAGTGACTTGAAAGGCGATGAGAAGAACACTATAGTTCATTCTTTTAACCGTAACTTCTCTAAACGAGCAGATGGTAACCCAAACACGCACGCATTTGTGGGCTCTCCTGAAATGGTGGCCGCTATTGCTATTTCTGGTAAGCTTGATTTTGACCCGATGAACGATACTTTGGTCAATGAAGATGGCGAAGAAGTAAAACTAGATGAGCCAATGGGTATCGAATTGCCTGCTCAAGGCTTTGAAGTGGAAGATGCCGGTTACTTGGCACCTAGAGAAGACGGATCGGGTGTGGAAGTGAGAGTGGCTTCCGATTCTGAAAGACTACAGTTGCTAACTCCATTTGAGCCAATTACGGTAGAGCAGATGCAGGGGGTTAAGCTTCTTGTCAAGGCATTCGGTAAATGTACGACCGACCATATTTCTATGGCCGGCCCATGGTTACGTTTCCGTGGTCATTTAGACAATATTGCGAACAATACCCTAATCGGTGCGGTTAATGCTTTTAATAAGAAAACAAACTTCATCAAAAATCAGCTTAACGGTGAGCATGGTGGTGTACCAGATGTTCAGAGAGAGTATAAAGCTGAAGGTATCAAGACCATCGTTGTCGGGGATCATAACTATGGTGAAGGATCGTCAAGAGAGCATGCAGCTATGCAACCAAGACACTTAGGTGTAGCAGCTGTGTTGGTGAAATCTTTCGCACGTATTCATGAGACCAACCTTAAAAAACAAGGTATGTTGGCCTTGACTTTTGCGAATGAAAGTGATTATGATCTAATACAAGAAGATGATACTTTCAACTTCGTCGATATGGCCGATTTTGCTCCTGATGTGCCATTGACTATAGAAGTTGTTCATGCCGATGGAAGTAAAGATACCATCATGGCCAATCATACGTATAATAATGCACAAATCGGTTGGTTCAATGAAGGTTCTGCTTTGAACGTGATTAAAAGGGAAAACGCAGCTTAATAGCATTGATTGAATTATATCTAAAAAACTCTCACCACTCGGCGGGAGTTTTTTTAGTTTTGCCCAACACTTTCACCAATGAAACGGAAAACAGCTTACACTCTTGTTTTAATAATTTTTATACTATCTTTTTTCATTACCCCGGTAGGGTATTGGTCTAAAGTATGGCTTACACAACTTTTTGCGACATCTCCAGAGATTGACGATGAAGGCAATAGAGAAAAGCTTCCCCATTACGATTGGCGATTGAAAGACGCAAATTGGGACTATTTTAATTTCGAAGAGTCAAAAGACAAGGTGGTGTTCATTCATTTTTGGGCTTCATGGCACTTACCAAGTTCTTCAGAACTGAGTGATATTCAAGAACTTTATACTGCATACAATAATCAGGTAGATTTTTATGTGGTAACTAATGAAGAGCGTTCACCAGTAGAAGAGTTTATGAAAGACAATAAATTTACTTTTCCGATTACCTATAGAATCGTAGGTGAGCCTTCCCCATTTGAAATACCTGATCCTTCCGGCACCTATATTATTGACAAATCAGGAGAGATTGTGGTGAAGTCTTTTAAAGCAAAAGATTGGAACAACGATAAAATCACCAACCTCTTAGATGACTTGGTCACCCAATAACCACCTCACTGTCTTTTAAAGTATTTAAAAGGTACGATTAACATTCCGAAGCATTCACCCTCTTTTTTCCCCAAATGTTTATGGTGCATTTTATGTGCTCTTCTAACACCTTTTGCATACCAGTGATTAGCGTTTCTAAAGATTTTAAAGCGTTGATGAATAAATATATCATGAACGAGAAAATAGGCGATACCATAGGCAAGAATACCAAAACCCAAAGGCCAGCCGTACCAAAACTCGGTTTGGGCACCTAAATAAAAAAGCACCATACTCACAATAGCATAAAATATAAAGAAGGCATCATTTCGCTCGAACCACGAGTCATGGTCTTTATTATGATGGTCTTTGTGTAATTTCCATAGAAAACCATGCATGATGTATTTATGCGTAAACCAGGCCATGAATTCCATAAAGCAGAAAGTGCCTACCAAAATCAATATCCAAAGAATAATTTTCATACTATACTAGATTCAGTTTGTAGTTTACGTACGAATTGGCCAAAAGCCCAAATTTTTCATAATTGGGTACTCTGACCCTAACATTTCTAATTTCGATAGAAGGAGTATTCTGTAATTTTTTCAGCAGTTGATAATAATAGCGGTAAGCCGTATAAACACCGAATTTGGCTTCGTGGGGTAATTGAACGATACCAGAATAGCCAAGTGTGAAATCTGCCTTTATTTCGTCAACAATCTGTTTTTTAGCAGGTTCGTCTAGTTCTTCGAAATTTATATTCGGAAAATAACTACGGTTGAGTTCTTCAAAATCGGAACGTAAATCTCTAAGAAAGTTAACTTTTTGAAAAGCTGACCCCAAGGCCATTGCAGATTCTTTTAGGTCTTCGTACCTCTCTAAATCACCTTTCACGAATACTTTCAAGCACATAAGACCAACGACATCGGCAGAGCCGTAAATGTACTCTTTAAATTCTTGATCTGTGATGTATGTGCTTTTATGAAGATCCATTCGCATACTTTTCATAAACGATTCCACTAAATCATAAGAAATACCATACTTATGATATGTATATTGAAATGAATTGAGAATCGGATTGAGGCTTATACGATGCTCTAAACATTCTTTTAAATCGTTCTCAAATTTATCAAAAAGATGCTCTTTGTCATAATCGTGAAACGAGTCGACAATTTCATCCGCAAAGCGAACAAAACCATATATATTATAAATATCTGCCCTGATAGTTGGTGAGAGCATTTTTGTGGCCAATGAAAAAGAAGTGCTGTAAGATTTCGTGACGGCCTTGCTACATTGGTAAGATACATTGTCAAATAGTGCCTTCATAGTCGAGTATTAAGATTTTTTGATAATAAGGTCAGATACCAGTTTACCTGAAATGAGTGCTGGAGGTACTCCTGGGCCTGGCACTGTTAATTGTCCTGTAAAATAGAGGTTATTTACTTTGCTGCTTTTAAGCTTTGGTCTGAGAAAAGCAGTTTGGGTCAGGGTATTGGCCATGCCGTACGCATTGCCTTTATACGAGTTATATTCTTTTATAAAATCATTAACGCAAAACGATTCTTTAAACAGTATGTTGGGCTTAATTTGTTGCTTTGTTAAATGTTCAAAACGTTGCATTATAATATCAAAATATTGAGACCTTAATTCCGGTGTGTCTTCTAATCCAGGGGCGATAGGTACAAGAAAAAAACCGGCTTCTTGCCCTTCAGGTGCCATTGTGTTATCGGTAACCGAAGGAAAATTCACATAAAATAAAGGGTCTTTCGGCCATTGCGGATGGTCGTATATCTCTTTGGCATGTTGTTCAAAATCTGTGTCGAAAAATAGATTATGATGTTCTACATTTTTCAGCTTCTTGTTGAAACCTACATAAAATAGCAATGAAGAAGGTGCAAAGACCTTTTTGCTCCAATAGCCACTGCTGTATTGTCTGTACCGTTCAGGTAACAGGTTTTCTGAATGACAGTAATCGGCACCGCTAACAACAATGTCTGCAGTGTGGGTTATATTTTTAGAACTAACTCCGGATACTCTATTGTTTTCTACGGATATCTTTTCAATAGGACTATCAGTTATGATTTTTACTCCTAATTCTTCGGCCAAGCTCTTCATCGCCTTAATGATTTCATACATTCCGCCTTTAGGATGCCATGTGCCCAACGCGAAATCAGCAAAATTCATAAAATTGTAAAAGGAAGGTGTCTGGTTGGGTTTGGCACCTAAAAACAGTACTGGAAACTCTAAAGTGGCCACAAGCTTTGGGTTCTTAAACCTTTTTCGCACCTCTCCACTGATAGTCTTAAAGAATTGGTCAACTCTTAAAACGGTTTCAGGAGTGATTAATTCTAACGGGGAAAGTCCCGGTTTTAAAACTACTTTGTTGATTGCGATATCATAATTTTCACCCGCCTTTGTTATAAACTCTTTTAAATCTACCGAACTACCGGGTTCTAGACGTTCGAATTCTTCGCATATCTTGTTTAAGGTATCTTCAATGGTGATCGTTTCATCTTTGAAAAAAACCTTGTAAGCCGGGTTCAAGCGATCGAGCTGATAATATTGAGATACAGTTTTACCAAAATCCTTAAAGAAATTTTCAAAAATATCGGGCATCCAGTACCAACTAGGGCCCATATCAAATGTAAAACCATCTTTTTTTAGCTGTCTTGCCCTACCACCTATGGTCTTATTTTTTTCGTAAATGGTCACATCATAACCGGCTTTCGCTAAATAGCATGAAGCTGATAAAGACGAAAACCCAGACCCGATGATGATAACTTTTTTAGACATATTGTTTATGAGCTATAAATACGCAACTATTTCTTCGATAGACGTAAAAGTTTTCACCATATCGGGTTTGCTCTTCACGTCAATATGTTGGGTTTGCCTGCCCAATAACCATAATTCTGATTTAGTATATTTTTTTGTGGTTTCTGCGAATTCGGCGATGTATTTATTGATATAATCTTTTGTTGGAACTACGGTGAAGTATGATATAAAATTTACATTTTCAAAGTAATTCAAAACTTCGATAAGGTTTTCTAATGGAACGGTCTGCCCCAAATAGATAGATTTATAGCCACTGCGAACAATCTCATAATTGATATATAGAAGGCCTATTTCGTGAATTTCATTATCCGGTAAGAACGGCACGAACACTTTGTCGGTTTTCAGGGGTTCATCCCTCTGCAACTGTTCAGTGCTGATAATAATCTTTTGCTTCACCAAATTGGTAATAAAATGCTCATGGGCAGGGCTGATGGTATCGGTCTGCCACAACATGCCCAATTCGTTCAATAAGGGAATAAAAATCTCATTAAAAACCTCATTAAAAGATTTTTCGAGCATGAGGTTGTCAAATGTTTTAATGAATAGGGATTGGTCAAAATTAACCATGGCCAACTTAAAAGCATTGATACTATGGTTTTTAATACTGTTCTTAGCAACAATTTCACGGACCATCAAAGGAATGTTCTCCTCGGGTATCTTAGCAATCTTTGATATTTTATGTCCACTGTTATATAGTAAGGTAATGTTCAATAATTTCTGAAGACTACCTATCGAGTAACTTCTAATGTTAGTGTTGGTTCTATCAGGCGATAACAAATCGTATCTTTTTTCCCAAATTCTTATGGTGTGCGCCTTAATACCAGAGAGATTTTCTAAATCTCTAATACTAAACTGTTTTTTTACATTGTTCATGATTTTTCAAAAAATGTTAAACAAACTTACGAATTAAAATGTTTTATTTTAATGGAATAGGGCTCAGATGGCTTAAAAAGGTAGTGAAAAAAGTGCTGTATAAAATCAAATGGGAACTGTATAAATAAAAAAAGCCACCTTTGGTCTAACAAAGATGGCTTAATGTGCGCACGAGAAGACTCGAACTTCCACGGCCTAGTGGCCACCAGCCCCTCAAGCTGGCGCGTCTACCAATTCCGCCACGTGCGCAAAAAAATGGTAGTACTGAGTACAATTCAGCCCGTAAAAGAATTACGGGCTGCAAATATCATTAAAATAGATTTTCTATGAAAGAATAAAAGTTGAAATATAACCAGTGTACAATTTGTCGCTGATCGAAGGCAACCTTAGAGTCACTTTCTTAGTACAGATAAAAATACGGATTACCTGTAGTTGTAAGCGATTTGTGCCAATTGCCCAACAATTTTGACAGAATCTTTCATCGATAGTTTTGACCCATCAGCATGTATCCAGCGTTTGAGCGGCTGTTCGCATATAAGGCGTTTGGCCTCTTCTTTGCCATAATGCTTTCGCATTCTCATGAATATCTCTACATCGAACAACCACTTTGTAATAAACTTTTTATTGAACATATTGGTTACGATGTCCCTATCCATGATTTTAGCTCCGCATTGGGTATCCTTAAAAGGCATTCCCAGAATTTTTTGGATAATCATATTTATGGTCAAGCTAATAATTCTTCGGGCAGATTCTTTGGTAATATTGGCTCCCATTCTACTGATTCTAGAACCACTAACAATTTTGAATTTTGAGTTTTCGAGTGTTTTGACCAAATCGTCAAAATCACGAAAATCAGTGGATAAATCAGCATCTAGATAACCAATATAATCAAGCTGTTCATCTTTTGCCAAATGTAGAACACCTTGTCTAACAGCCTCGGCCTTGCCACCATTCTTTTCACAGTTGTACACGCTAATATTGCTTGAGTTCTCTTTCTGTAGTTGTTCAAGAACGGCAAGTGTATTATCGGTACTACCATCATTTACAAAACACAGATGGTAGCCCAGGTTTTGATGGGCGAATTTTTTGAAATCTTCGCTAGAAAGTCTTTCTTCTTCGTTATAACAAGGTATTACCACGCCTACGCAGTGCTTCTGTAGCATTTGGGTGTCTGAAGATAACGATCTTGCTGTGGTTGTTTCCGGCGCCCCGATTATCCGCTTTATTCTCGCTGCCATTTCATCAAGGCTAACGGGTTTTTTCATATAGTCGTTAATGCCAAGGTCAAAACCATCAACAATTACTTTCTCGTCTGTATTACCAGACATTACTATTATAGGTATAGCAGAGCCTTTATCTTGTCTTATATGTTGAATAACATTGAGCCCTGACATTCCGGGCATATTAATGTCAACTAATACGAGGTTTGGGGTGAATGTATTGAATAATTCAATACCTCTTTCACCCGAATCGGCGGTGGCCACTTCGTAACCTAATTCCGATAACCTCTTTTTTACGGACATTAGTATTAATTGCTGATCATCGATGGCTAAAATTTTCATAGATCAAAGTTTATGATTTGGAGTCTGCTGTTACAGCTTAAATTTTTCGTATACTTCAACTTGAGTATGAATTTTCAATCAAGCTGTCGATTTTACTACTACATAACAATAATTTATATTATTTATTGTTGTTATTTCCTACATTATTTGTATGATGAAAGGAACTAATGTTTTATTGGTCGTTGCCTTGTTCGTGGGTGTGGCTTTTCATGGGTCTAGTATTTTCTTTACCCTAGAGTCTACTTACGATGCATTGATACATCTATTTTTTGCCGACCATTATGCCAATAGTTGGTTCGAACCATGGGATTACCGCTGGTATACTGGGTTTACGGTACAAGGGTACCCTCCCTTGGTACATCAATTAATAGGTATTTTATCTTATATAGGCGGGCTCAAGTTTGGTCTTTTTACTGTAGGCATGCTGGCTATTTTACTCTATGTAACAGGAGCATATCGTTTTGGCCTTTTAATGTCAGGAGATAAAAAGGTTGCCGGTTATACTGCTATTTTAGCCGTTTTTTCATCAACATTTATTGAGACGCTCCATATTTTTGGTCAATTACCGAGTATATCAGCTCTCTCTATACTCTTGCACAGTATGACCGAAATCTACCTTTGGTTAAAGACAGGCAAGCGCAGGTATTTTTTTACAAGTCTCTCGCTGATTGCCGTTACGGTCACCTCACATCACGTTACTCCAATTTTCGGAATGGTATTTTTTATTTTTCCCTTAATAGGAATGGTCGTGATGGATGTTTCGAGAGATAAAGTCGATTCTTATCAAAATCTGACCTTTAAGGTTTTTTGGCAATCGTTTCGACAACTCTTTTGGAGGATAGTCAGTTTCGGGTTCTTTTCCTTGATTTTAATCGTTACTTGTATACTTCCATATTGGATAAATTCTAAGAAAAACCCCATTACTCAAGTTCCTATACCACATGGGTCACGTGATAATTTTCTTGAAGTTACTTCCTCAGGTCTGGTTTTTTTCATGATACCTTGGGGAATTTTACTTTTCGTACTACCCTATATTTTTTATAGATTTTATAGTAAGAGATACTTGTTCTTCGGTTTGTCAATGACGATGTTGACCATTTTGGGTACTGGTGGTACTACACCGATTCCGCTTAAATTACTTGGTGAGACAGCTTTTAATATACTTACCCTTGACCGTTTTACACTTTGGGCGACCATTATGGCATTGCCTATTTTTGGTGAGTTTGCCTATAGAATGGTCGAGGGCGACATCAAACAGAAAATTCAAAATAAGTTCGGTTCGGTATATCACAGAATTTTAGGTGGCTTTTTAGCGGGAGGCATACTCTTCATGGTCATTTTTACGATGAGTTTGGGGTATTTCAGGCCTTCTCAACCCCAAAAGATAAATATGTTACCGATAGTTAATTTCTTAAATCAAGACCAACATGATCGTTGGCGTTACCTGCCGCTGGGGTTTGGGGATCAGATGGCCTGGCTATCGGCCCAGACCAAGGCGATGACAGTAGATGGTAATTATCATTCGGCGAGACGCTTGCCTGAGTTGACCACAAGGGCTATCGAACGGTTAGAGAATTCTAAATTTAGAGGAGTAGAGGGTATCGGTTCGCTTCAACAATTTTTGACCGTACCCGAAAAGTATAATCTAAAATACATTTTTAGCAACGATAAATTCTACGATCCTCTATTGTATTTCTGTGGATGGCAGAGATTACAACAACTGGAAAACGGTATTATGGTTTGGGAAAAATTGAATGTACCACCCATGCCAGCCATACTACCTAAAGATGATGTGCCGAAATGGTCGAAAATCATGTGGGGTACCATACCCATTCTTACTGTTTTAATTGCATTTTTCATTAATATTCAAATGCTCTGGATGAGAGTTCTGAAATCTAGAAAAATACCAATTGCCGACTATTTTAAATATAAAGTCTCGTATTCTAAATTTCCGGGTGTGGTCATCGTTGTCAATCATATTTGGGCCTTGATCGTTTTAGTTTGCCTCGGCTTCGGTTTCTATACCTTCTATATGCACAATGCGAGTCAGCGCTCCCCCGAAAACGTAATTACGGCCTATTATAATGCACTTGATTTTAAAGAATTTGAAACAGCTCATTCTTTTCTTGATAAGGATAAAGAAGTGCCAATAGCCCAGTATATGCTAGAGGTTTCGGTTACTGACGGTATTCTTAGTTCCTATGCTAAACTAGATGCAATGTCTATTGAAATTACCGATGAAACCGATAACGGTGCAAAGGCAGTGGTAGAAACAGATTGGGTAACACCCCTCGAGCGGGTGCACAGAACCTATTATCACGATTTGGTGAAGCGGAAGGGTGACTGGTTCATTCAACCATCATACCTCGATACAGATATACCACCTGACCAATTGTTCAGTGATAACGCTACCAAATTTTATAACCACGGAAGAAGGCGAATAACCACTCAACAAACCCACCACGAAGATGTTTTGAAACAACCTGTGCTTGAGGTGTTGTCAGCAAAACTAGTGAGATATAATGGTCAATATTCCGTTATAGGTGAGTTGCAAAATGTTGATAACCTTCCCGCAGATGTGGTAATCAAAGCGACCTTATATAATGATGACGATAAAGAGTTGGCGAACTATGATGCTAAATACCATATGAAGCATAAGTTGATGCCGATGGAAACGACGTCTTTTAAAATTAATTTTGAAGGCATTGCCTGGTCTCAAACTAAAGATACCATACCACCAACATTTAACCCTGATGAGTTCACCCCCATAGAATTGGAAGAGCAACCTACGAAATTTAATTTACAGTGTGCTGGTAACGTAGCGAACACCGATTTATACAAGGGCTTGACTTTGCAGTCTTTAGATATTGAAGATTGTGATGTTGTCGGTGAGCTTTACAATTCTGGAATTCAAGAGGTAACCATACCTTTATTGTTGGCCTCATATTATGATGCAGAAAAAAAGCTAGTTTGGGTCGACCACAAATTTGTTCAAGAAGGGGTCAGGGTACAAAGAAAACAACCCTTTTCGTATGATTTCTTAAATGTGGCAAGCCTTAAAATTATTAACAGTAGTCTGAAGAATTGCTTTGTGAACGGTCTGCCAAATACATCGATTGCCGAAAAGGTAATACCCAACAGGCAAGAAGGTCATGTTGGCGAACAATTACAACCGGTCAATGGAGATGGTTTTGAATTTGTGAAATTTGAATTGAACAGCTATATCGGTAATCCGAAGTAATATGGGGCGTTATATATTCATAGGGTTATGTTTTGCACTTTTTTCTTGTGGAGAAGAAGTTAAAACACCGGCTGCAGTCCCTAATGATCTTTCGACAACAATACTTAATAGTACCAAAACAATAGTAGCAGGTGAAACAGTTACATTAGAATTTGACATACGAGGTGGTGTAGAGCCAATTTTAATTTTAGAAAAGAGTTTTGGCCCACTTTTATTTCACCCAAAAATGAATAATAGTGTGGCAACATTTTCTATACCTGCATCCCATATACAACAATCTGGTGTATACAATTGGCAATTAACGGTATTATCAAAACTGTTAGAGGTTGGTGAGTTTAAAGTATTGCCGAAGAGTGAAAAAACGGTAGGTATCGAAACTTATTTCGGACCCAGAAGTATAAGGGCAGGAGGGGATGATTTTTCAATGTTGTTTATGGTACCTGTTGATATTTACGATAACCCACTTCCTGATGGCACCGTAGTATCTATAAATAAACAAATGGACCAAGAGGTCAAAGTAATTACCGCATTGACCAAAAACGGCTATGTTTGGAAAAATTTGTTCAGCTCAGAAAGGGCGGGTAGAATGTTGGTAAATACCTCTACCAATAATATCCATTCTAAAGAACTGACCAGTATGATTTCTCCTTCCAACTCGGTCGACTTCAAAATAACTTATAACCAAGTGCATGATTTTGCCGATGGAAACCAAGTAGTAATTTTTAAGACCGACCAAATTAAAGATCGATTCGGCAATACCGTAAGTGATGGTACCTTAGTGAATTTTTCTATTGAAGAGGATAAAGGTACTATTCTAAAAACGAAGGGCTCTACCATCGATGGGGTGGCTACCGGACGAATTCTACACCCTACCGAAGCGAGTGATTGGCGAGTGACCGCCTATATAACGGGTGAAGCTAAGAGTAATGATGCCACTTTAAGTTTTAGAACAGCGGTCGGAGATTTTGAGGTTCAATTTTCGGAAAATAATCGTTTTGTACGAGTCGGTCCGATTCTCGGGTTTATGGATCAACTTGTACCCGATGGTCTACTCATCACGCTCGAGGTTTTTGATAAGAACGGAAAATTTATAGAAAAAGCAACCACGAATTCAAGTAAGGGAATCGGACTCTTTGATATGGAAGAACGTTTCTACCCGAACGATGATTATAAAATAAAACTTACCGCCGCCGGTATTCAAAGAGAATTTCAAGTAGCTTTAACTTCAGATGAATTGGAATAGATTATTAATACGCATAGTACTTATTATCTCTTTTGTAGGGGTAAACGCATTGATTCTGTTCGGTATCAGTTCTGTGTGGTCTTATCTGAATACGGGCGCCGACCGTTCTTCTCGTCTTCATTTAAATCTTGAAGAAGTTCAAACATATTTACCTAAAGTTGTCTGGGATACATCAAGAGTCGAGGGCCGCCCGATAGAACCCCGAACTTTGGCCAAGATAGAGCGTGACTATTTGAACGGGTGGTACGTAAAAAACACCGCCCTGTTCAGTAATAATCGATACGGGGTAAAAGATTATTTTACTGATAGTGCCCAGGCGAAAGTCTCTAAAATACTTGATTACAACAGTTCAAATAAGTCTTCTTTCAAACAAACAACGTTAGAACATAATCCTAAACTAGACTTTTACAGTGCCGATGGCACCCAAATTTATTTTACCGATACCAATGTTGAACTCTATCAAGAGGCATATGATAATGGCGTTCCGATTCTTGAAAAAGAGGAAACTACCTCCTATAAGGTCATTATGCTATTAGAAGATGGTTTCTGGCGTATAAGACATTTCACTAAAGCAGAAAACTCAGAAATTAGGCAAAAGCAAGCTGAGGTTTTGTCCGATAGCATTCAAAACCTTCTAAAAAGCATGAAGGGCTTGAATTACTATCCTCAAGACACTCCGTGGGATGTTTTTGGTAAGAAGTATAGCGATTCTACGATTGCCAAAGACTTTGGTTTGATTAAGAATATGGGCTTGAATACCATTCGAATTTTTATTCCGTATGAAGATTTCGGTGCCGCTCATGTAGATGGAAAGAAACTTGAAAAAGTCAAGTCGTTGCTAGATATAGCCCATGAGAACCAATTAATGGCCGTGGTTACATTATTTGATTTTTACGGAAATTATGACGTTTTCGACTGGACCTTGACACACAGACATGCCGAGCAAGTAGTGAACGCTTTAAAAGAGCATCCTGCTCTATTGGCGTGGGATTTAAAAAATGAGCCAGACCTTGATTTTGATTCGAGGCAAAAAAGTGTGGTAATGGCGTGGTTGGGTAAAATGCACGAAAAAGTACAGAGTTGGGATCCAAACCACCCAATAACTGTAGGTTGGGCGACCCCTGAAGCAGCAATAAACTTAAGTGATAAGCTTGATTTTATATCATTTCACTATTATCGTGATATCAGCGAATTCAAAAGTTCATTTGATAAGCTGAAATCTTCGGTCACAGATAGTAACAAGCCTATTGTTCTGCAGGAGTATGGGGTTTCTTCATATAGTGGCCTGTGGAATGGTTTTCGAGGTTCAGATGAATACCAAGCTGAGTACTACAAAGAGATGCAGTCTATTTTGAAAGAGGCTGATATTCCATTCTTATTTTGGACTCTCTACGACTTTACTCAAGTACCCAATTCAGTGGTAGGCTGGCGACCTTGGAGAAAACAGCCTCAAAAACATTACGGTTGTATCGGGCTGGATGGTAAACCAAAAGCAGCGATGAAATATCTCACGCAAGAATAAAAAAACGGAACAACTTAAGATTGTTCCGTTACAATAAAAAGCTCGATTGTTGTCTTAAGCCTCTATAGTTTCAGGGGGCAATTTTATGGCATTTACATCTATTAATAGTCCTTTAGATTTTTGTGCTTGTATAGCTTTGAAATAGTCTATATACATTTTTGTAATCGTACTCATAGGTAATGAACAGGCTGCCTGATAATTGGCTTTTGCCAGCTGCGTACGATACTCGTTATCAATTAATATTTTTTCAATGGCATCGGCCAACGACTCTTTGTTTTCAGGTAGAAAGAATTCACCCCGGTAACCTTCTTCTTGCACGAGTATACTAAGATCTCCTAAATCTGGTAGGGCTACTGCTTTACCGTAACTGCCCGCTTGGTGCAAAACGCCAGAACTTCCGGTTGTTGAGGTGTACGGAAAAACAACCAATGCACTTTCACCAAAGATAACAGGTACATCTTCTTCGGCCACGTAGCCTGTAAACCTCAGTTGATCTACATGATCGTATTTCTCTTTCATTTCATCGAGATATCCCGGTGTATTCGGGCTATCGGTACCTGCTATGACTATTTCAATATTTTCTTGCGTACGTGAACGAATTACTTCAACGGCTTCAATAAGAACCTCTACCTTTTTGTAGGTACCGAATTTACCAAAGGCCATAACTTGTTTAGGGCCATCCGGTAAATTAAAATCTGGTTGAGGGGGTGTCTCAAAAGAACCATGGGGAATTAGGGCTATGTTCTTGGCCTTATATTTCGCTTCTAACGTCGACACATATTTGCTAATGGTCACTGCAACGATATCAGAAGCTAAAATAAAGCGCGTCAAGTTCGTACCTATGAAATTATAAAGTTTTTGTAGAATTTTATTATTGGTAAAACCGGCATTTTCTAAATCTACCTTTTCAAGAATATTATGTAGTAGCGAAATTGTGGGTATGCCTTTTTTCTTGGTCAAGTATGGTAAAATTAGACCGAGGGCTGCCGGTATTTTTTTATCACCGAATTTTAGAAACTGTAAATTGTAAAGCACGGCATCCGGTTTATGCCTGTTGATGGCCTTGTTAACTCTCAAGATGTTCGAATAGCTGTTAAAATCCCAACATTCTTCAACAGTTATTAAACAACCACTCTCTTTAAATGCAAAATCTTTGGCAGCACTGGTACTATCGGTCATCAAAACGATTTCACTTATTTCATTTTGAAGTCTAAAATGCTTGACGAGATAATAACCATATTCGGTTAGGGTCACTTTACTTGGCGGATACGCCGTTACAATTGCTAGTTTCATAAGCTCGAATTAAGGTAAGGTGGTATTATTTTATGTTATTGTTCTGGGGATTGACTTTTATATGTTTTGGCTTTTACTTCTTTTTTCAAAAAATAGATAATTTGAATTACGAGAAGAATGGCCATTGCAATAATTTGCATGTGTACCACGGTAGCCAAATTTTCATGAAATAGAGCTACCAATAGAATTTGCGATAAGCCAAGAACACCAGAGATGATTACGGGTATATAATGGTCTAGCGAAAGAAAGTAGTATGCGAATATATTAGAGATGGCAAACAAAGAAGTGGCCATTGCATACTGCCATAAAAGGCTCGACATCGAGAGATATGACTCACCGAACATAAGGGTAATTATAAGGTCGGGAAACAGGTAACAGGCTATGACAATGGCAGCCGACAATATGCCAATATAGGTTACATATTTAAATAGAATCGGCGCGGTCGGTTCTCCATCTTTTTGTTTTTGTACCACTGCCGGTAATAATAACATAACGAACATCCATGCAACGAAATATACAACTCGACCAATTAATGCTAGAGAGGCATAAAGTCCTGCATCCATAGCGTCAAAATAGTGTTTGACCATAAGTACATCACTATTGTTGATAATAATCTGCGTAAGCTCATAGCAGGCAGTAAGTATAATAAAATTGGATACTTTCTTGGAGTTTTCGGTAGTCAGTTTTTCCAGAGAGCGAAATGAAAGCCGGTTTACATCAGAAGGTAATAGACCGAACAAAAAAGATAAGAATATACCAAAAGAGACAATAATACCGGGCTGCATATCGATGAACAATAGCAACAGTAAAGTAAGCAGCAATCTGCTCCACATTTCGGTTTGATAGGTAATCGAAAGTTTACCGAATTCTTGTCTGCCCTGATAAGCACCACGATTTACGCTCATGAAGAAATAGACAGGTATGCCTAACCCGAAAATAGTGAACATCCAGTGGCTTTCGGTATTGAATAATAGCTGTAGTTGTTTCGAAAAAATTATAATCAACAAGCCCACAATTAGGCCAATAAAGGCTGATTGCCTATAACTGTTCCTCCTGAAGCGTTCCCATTGCCCTCCCGAGAAAAGAACTGCAAATTTTGCGACCGCTAGTTGAAAGGTCATGCCCATAAAGGATAGTACCAATAATAAGGTAATCAATAAGGCTGCTTCTGAAAAGGCTACAGGGCCCAAATACCTACCTAACAAAAGATTATATAAATAATTACCTCCGTTAACTACCAGAACACTGAGCATGAACAGTTGTTCTTGAGATATTTTACGAATCATTAATCTAATGGCGGTCATAATGGCGGCTATTTAATATGATTTGAGAGGTTAAAACAAAAATTTATCAACCTGTACATAGTATAGTAACGTATTTTTTGTGAATTATTGTAAGATTTGTCTTATAAGATTGGTTCCCTGAGTTTAGTTTTGAGCTTAAAGATTTCCTAGGGAAAGCAATTTTGATAAATAGTGGTTTTAAAGTTATAGCACACGGGGGGTTTAGAAGTATTATGCTTAAACGTTATAGCTTGCTGTTTTCTGCTTTTTTATTGTTTTTTGATAAGTCTTCAACATATTTCTTCATTTTGTTCGTTGTTGTTTTGTAAATAAAACCCTACGAAAACAGATGAAGCAGTTTGCACTTATTTTATTATCATGTTTTACATGTATTTCGTTGCTTGGTCAGACGGATATGACGGCGGGTTTTAAAATGTTGGAAAAAGGTAGTTTTGAAGAAGCAGAGCAATTTTTTGAAAGCTATCTTGAGGCAGACCCAGAAAATAAAACAGCCCGACTTTGCTATGGTAGGGCAGTGGGGCTAAGCGGAGACCCCAAGAAGGCAACCGCATTGTTCGGTTCTTTGAAAAATGTATACCCGAACGACTACGAGATAACCATTAATTATAACGAATCTTTTCTTTGGGATCAGCAATACGATACAGCGAAGCCCTTATATAAAGATTTGGTGGCTCAATACCCAAAAAAGTTCGGTGCACTTTTAGGCTATGCAAATACATTATCGAATCTCAAAGAATTTGAAGAAGCTCTCATATGGGTAGATAAGGCAATTGAATTAGAACCAGAAAATCAAAGTGCCAAAACCTCAAAAAAATATATTCGATTGGGTTATGCCAATAAATTTGTCAACGCCGAAAAATATTCACGTGCCGAAGAAATATTGAATAGCATATTTGAAGATTTTCCCGAAGACAAAGATGCCTTATTGAATATGGCTAATTTGTACTTGATTACGAAGTCAACCGATAAAGCTACAAGCGTGTATTGGCGATATGCCACAACGGGCAAAGATTCTATAACTGCTAGAAACGGTATTGCCTTAGCAGAGCATATCGCTGAAGATGATAAACAGGCTTTAAAAGTATCTGCGACTGCAAAATTTATGGTAGCCGGTTATGATGATACTGAACTTACTGAAAAGACGTACGATAGATATGTTCAGGCTCTAATATGGAACCGTAAATATGGTGAGGCCAAAAGGCAAATAGACAGTTTGGAAAGTGTTTATACTGATCGAAATTGGGTCCGGGCCCTTAAGGCGACATTAGGCATGTACACGGCTAATTTTAAAATGAGTCTGAAAAATTATGATGCTATTTTACAAAAGGATGAAAAATCGTTCGATGGAAACTTAGGAAAAGCAAACGCCCTCTTTGCATCGGATCGAATTGTACCCGCCTATAAAGCTGCATTTCAAACGCTTCGAATTTTTAAAAATCAAAAGGATGCCCTCGGTTTTATTGAAAAATTGAATGGTATATATACTCCGGTCGTGCAAGATCATGCGGCTTATACCTTTGATAACGGTAACAATGTGGCGTTGTCAAATACCGTAAGTGCTCAACTACCCTTTTCGACCCGATTTAAAACATCTTTAAGTTATCAGTTTAGAACTACCGAAAATACCGTAACCTTAAATAAGGCTGATTCGCATGTGCTTCTGGCCGGCATTGATTATAAAATCGTACCCAATGTAAATATCAATGGCTCGTTCGGTATTAACAATAGTAGGTTTGAAAGCTCATACACCCAACCGGCCATAGATATAAAGTTGGTTACTAAACCTTTTAGATTGCAAAATTTAGAACTGGGGTACAAGCGTGAAATACAAAACTTTAATGCGGATTTAATCGAACGTGAAATCGTGATGAACCATTATGGTCTTAATTATAATCTAGGCACCAATTTTAATCTAGGCTGGTACACCCAGTTGATGCATACCCAGCAAACCGATGAAAATGTACGTAACCTTTTGTTCACCTCATTATATTATAGTCTGTTCAGAAAGCCAGCCGTAAAAATTGGCTTGAACTATCAATATATTACATTCGACGAGCAACTGCCTACCATTTATTTTAGTCCTGAAGTGTATAGGGCGGGAGAGATATTTGCCGATATACGTGGAGATTTTTCTGAAAAAACAAAGTATATGGCCAGTGCGGCGACAGGTATTCAGAAAGTAGAAGAAGACCCGAAAACGGCAATTTTTAGGGCAGAGGTAGGGGTGTCACATCAGTTCAATAAAAGACTGAGCGCAAATCTGTACGGTAAGTACAGTAATATAGCATCTGCTACCGCTGCAGGTTTTGAGTTTACCGAAATGGGATTCAAAATTAAATGGCTTTTTCTTAAAGAGCCTTTATTCTACGCCAAACTAGAGAAGTAATAAGTCCTTCAAAAGCGAAGTTCAAATTACACCTTCTTTTCTAGAAATTTTAAATCTATCTTTTATAGAGTCTGATTCGATTATGCCTTAAGAAGTGAAGATAAGCTTAAAGCTATTGACTGAAAGTCGTCGTTTTTGAAAGAGAGGGTTCTCTCGATTTACATTTTTTCGATATAGTCACCGACCATATCCAACACCGCTTTAAATTCCGGGGCTTTTACTGTCTTTTTCAATAACAGGTCAGCTTCATAGGCCTGAGCAAGATGGTACGATTCTTCTAAACCAAGTATATTGAACTTATGCTTGATTTTGTGTACGATTAGGGCTGTTTCCTTATAGCTGTCATTTTCTACGTGCTCAAAATATTCTTTATACTCAGCCGGAAATTCATCTTTTAAGATTGTGATAAATTGCTGTTCAAATGCAATATCGTCGCCTGCCAGTTGTTTGATGTAATTTGTATTCGGTACTTCCATTATGAAGCTTTTTTAAGGGTGAAGTAAAATGTTGTTCCTTGATCAACTTTTGATTCTAGGCTTATGTCGCCCTCATAAAGATTGATTATTTTTTTTACCAGTGATAACCCAATACCCGTAGCATTATTGTCATTGCTTAGTTTACTGAACATATTAAAAATTTTCGATTGATGTTGGTCGGGAATTCCCTTTCCGTTATCTGAAATCGAAAAAGTATAAAAATAGGGGTTGCCCTGATACCCGATTTTAATGATACCGTTTTCAAGGTGCTCAGTAGCCGTTATAGCATTGGTGATTAGATTCGTGAACAATTGTTCTAGGCTATATTTTTGGCCATAAATTGAGGGAAGTTCTCCCGAATAATCAATGGTCACATTTTCTGGTACATAAATGGTGTTTTCGATTTCTTGTAGAAGATCAGAGATGTTGATTTTCACTTTTTCTTCTTCTAGAGATGAAACCGTAGCGTGTTTTAGTACACCGTCGATCAATCGATCCATTTTAGCCAGGTTCTGGGCAATAAGCTCTCCATTGGCTTTGCTATCTTCTGAAAACTTTTCTTTTTCTTCTTCTAATATCCACGTCATTAACGTACTGATATTTCGAATCGGTGACTTAAGATCGTGCGAAACGATATGCGCATAATTGTTTAACGACTCGTTCTGCGATTCAAGCTCCTTCATTAACTTATTCTGCTCAGTGGTCATTTGAGATAATTGCTCTGCTTGCTCACCAATTTTATGGGCCAACTTCTCAACATCTAGTGTGGCATCATTTTTCCCTTTTTCAGGTATAAAGTGTGCATTGAGACTTTCCAATGCCTTTTCGAGCGAATCTATAATTTTCTTTTGCCGTTGTGCCTTGTCTTCTAATTCTCTATTGGCCTCATAAAGTTCTTTAGAGCTTATGGCCGTCGCCCTCTGAATCATAGTTACCTTATCATCAAAATCAAGGTAAGATTTAGACACGGCCATGAAGAATGCCTCTAATTCGGTATTCTCCTTTAGTGATTCAGGAAGAAATTTTCTTATTTGTCTTTCTAAAAGTGAATGCATTATTCGCTCAATAATGTTAAGGTCATTGTTTGATTGTGTAATTTACATTTTCCTTTGCCGGCAAAGGGTGCCATTTCACCGTAGGAGTAAAAACCGGTCACCGCTGCCTGTTCGCCAATAACATCTATAACTTCTTCAACTTCATCTTCAGTACGTTGATCCATAACCAACTTACGACCGATACAGCTCACCAAAAGAGCGAGTTCAGTTTCTTTTTTTCTTAAAGCGACCGCTAATTTTGCAGCTTCCCGGGCACCATCGGCAATATCATCGACGGTAGACATCATCAATTGAACAGATGAGCCTTCGGGAACATTGCCTGCTAAAGTCATAGAATTTGCTTTTTCATCAATGCTCAAAATAGTTCTTACCAACGGCTCGGAGCCGTCGTGAGAATCTACGTTTAAAGGATAGAACAAAGCTGATTTAGGTAAATCTTTGGCTTTGTCTCCTAAATATTGTTTGTATAGGTCAAGTGCCGGTTTGCCATCTAGTTCGTAAAGAACGTTCTCTACAGATTTTGTAGTGGTTCGCAACGGGCCAAAAACCGTCCACCCACCGAAATTGGCACTGGTGATTTCTAAACTTTCCCCATATAAACCTATAGCGATAATCTCACCTTCTTTGGGGCTTGAATTATAAGAACATAAAGTTCTCTCAAAGCGGGCATCATCACCGCATAAGCCTCCTGATAAACCGATACCTGAATTTTTTTCCATCTCGAGTCCGGTAATCAATGTACTGCCATTTACAGAACTGCCTTCTGATATTACAAACACATGTTTAAGGTTTTCTGTAGGAAACTCAGCCATTAATCTCTGCCCCAATAACTCATCATCACCATCAAAATCAGCAAGATTCTTACTTTTAATCAGAAAGTTACTTTTTTCAAATTCAATAGCAGTTAGTACTACGGAATTTTCGAAAACATTTTCATTGAGAATTTCGCCACTTGTAGATCCAAAAACGATATGCCCATCAGGAAATAACTCTAAAACTTCGTCGTAACAGTTTTCTTCTTCTAATAGAAATCGATTCCCAAAAACGAGTACCAAGGGCTGTTTTAAGGTTTGTTTGCCTGTTTTAAAGCTCCACTCCGATCCTTTTTCTTTTTTAGCTTGTACAATTATCATTTTTATGCTTTTACTGTTCGTTTAGAACTGATTTTTTTAATGTAAATTGAAATTCAGTTCCTACACCGACTTCACTATCGACCCAAACCTCACCCTCGTAACGATCAACAATTTTCTTGACTATCGATAGACCAATACCTGTAGAGCGCTCTTTATTTCCTATGGACTGAAATATTTGAAAGATTTTTTTGTGATACTCTTCCGGTATGCCTACACCATTATCTTCTATAATAAAATGATAATGTTCTTTGTTGTTTTTAAAATGTACTTGAACAAGCCCTACTTCTCTCTCGATATGGGCTACGGCATTACCGATTATATTTTGAAAAAGCTGTTGCATCTTGGTACGGTCAGCTTGTATTGTAGGTAATTTTTCAGGAACCTCTACATTTACATGATCAGGTATAAAAATAGTTTCCTTGATTGTCGAAATTACTTCGTTCAAATCGACTTCACTACTTTTAAGTTGCGAGCTGTTGGCTGTTGAATATTCAAGAATACCTTGGATCAGCTTATCCATAGATTCTACTTTTTCTTGCATCAGCGAAAGTTGCTGTTGACCGGCCTCATCTAATTTATCTTGGTAGTCTTCTTTAATCCACGAGGCAAGGGCACTGATACTTCTCAAAGGAGACTTTAAGTCGTGCGAGACTATATGTGCGTATTCTTGTAAGTTTTTATTGCTCGATTCAAGTTCGGTAAGAAGCTCTTCCTTTTGATTTTCAAGTTCTTTTTCTTTGGTAATATCTTCTATTACAACTACTTGATACTCTATAGTACCTTGTTCATCTCTTACGGCACTAATATTGGTCTTTGCCAAAAACGTACTACCATTTTTTCGAATGTATTCTTTGGTCAGTGAGACCGTATCTGAGCCGTTATCAAGACTATCAATGAACTCGTTACATTTATCTTCATCATAACAAACCGTGAGCTCTTGAAGTGAGAAATCTTTCAGTTCATTTTGAGAATACCCAAGTAAATTCGAAAAACTGGGGTTGGCCTTGGTAATTTTTCCATCGACCTTAAGGGCAATGCCCAAAGGTGAGTTATCGATAATAATACTGAGTTGTTTTCTCTGTTCAGCAAGTAAGGTCTTTATTTCAGTCTCTTGGCTAATATCGCGAATTATACCATGAGAACCGATTGGCTTACCCTCGGTATCATATATTAAACTACAATTGATCTGAATATATTTATGAGCCTTGTTCTTTACAACGATTTTGGCACGATAGTTTTTGAGCGAGCCTACTTCGCTTAAAGTTTGAAAGGCCTGAAGTGTATAAGGTATATAGTCTGAATGCACCAATCGACCTACGTTAAGGTTCTCTTTTCTATGGTCGTAACCCAGAAAATCGATAGCAGAATCGTTCATGGTGATAACATTGTACTCCATGTCCATGATAACATAGGGGTCAATGATGTCCATAAAAGAATCGCTGAAGTCTGAGTGTTTCTTATTGATTAAATTCTCTAGCTTACTATTGGCGGCCTTTAGGTGACGGCTTACGTCGTATAGTTCTTTAGATTTGGTCTCTAAGATTTTTTCAGCTTGTATACGGGCCAATTTCTGACGCTCTAGGGCCCTTTTTAATAAAGTAACTTCTTTACTATCCATTTTGAATAATGTCGAATTGTACCTCGGTACCGTCTTCTTTAATTAAATTGTAAGAAACTTGAGCAGAACTGTTATAGTGCTCGAAGCATTTTTCGATTAGACCATGGGCCAATCTATAAAGCCCTCGAGAAGAGGAATATACCATAGATAAGGAGTTGTCGGTCTTGTCCAATATCTTAAAAGTAGGTAGTTCGGCTTCGGGATAAATTTTTTGAACATGTACGTGAATATGGTCTTCGATAGAGTATAATAGACCCAAGGGATTGGTATAGCTCTTAATTACTTCAGGGTGTGCCTTACCAAGACTGGTGAAAAGGTAATGCCCGAAGGTGTAGATAAGGGTATCGGCATCAATTTTGACCGTGCTACTTAAATTGGTAATAAGGCTGACCATTTCATTAAACTCATAAGTGCCGATTGCCGTATAGATCCCATTAGATGGCAAGTCGGCATCTTCGATGATAGAGTCTACTACTTCGAGGCCAAATTTCTCCTCTACCATTTCGAGAAACTCGGTAAAAACAATTCCTTTCATTTTACACTAAATTTTAGAAATTAGAACCTTTGAATGGTTCCATTAATTTAGTATAAATGTAGGAAAATGCTTTCTTTTGTAAAATAAATGTTGTGAATTGTAAGAAATGTGTTATAAACCTTATGCCTTGACAAGTTCGCTCACCTCCCAATACTGAATTACCTTGATAATTTTTTCTTCGTAATCTTCATATTTTAAGGGCTTTAAAATGTACCCGGCAATTCCGATTTTATAACATTCCAACAAATCTGCACGATTTTCAGATGTTGTGAGCATTATTGTAGGCAGGTATTTATAATGGTCATCCGCTTTTAAAATTTTAAGAAATTCTATGCCGCTCATACGGGGCATGTTCAGATCTAAAAGTATAATATCGGGTAATTGATTATCGGACCCCAAGACTTCTAACGCTTCTTCACCATTTTTTGCCTCGGTAATTTTGTGCTGTGCATTAAGTTTAGAAAGAGTACGTTTAAACTTCATGGTTTCAATCGCATCATCTTCTATGAAGAGAATATTCATGGTAAATAAGTATAGGTTACTTCCGTAAATATACAGAAAAGTTAGATTGTATTTAATCTTTTGTCTTACAGTAGTGTTCGTTACTATTGCCTCATGTTAAACTTTTAAAATCTACTTTTAATAGATATAGTCGTGTGGTTTTTAAGTTACCTGAAATTTTTTCGATATTCAGAAGGTGTTTTGCCCATACTTGCCTTAAAGTAATGGTTAAAATTGGCCAGGTTGTTGTAACCGCTTTCAAAGCAAATTTGGGTAATTTGTTTATCGGTTTCGGCAAGAAGTTTGGCCGCGATACCTACGCGAACATTTTTTACATATTCCATAAAAGTTTGGCCCGTCTTTTTCTTGAAAAACCTACAAAATGAGCTAGGTGCCATATTTAATACACTTGCAGCTTCTTCAAGTTTTACGCCGTCTTGTATCGACTGAAAAACATACTCATAAATTTTATTGATTTTATCGACATTCTTAGAAAAGACCGAAGACCGGTTCACCGGTTTTGAAAGTATCTCCCATTCTTCGACTTGAAGAAGGTAATTGAACACTTTAAGTAGGCCTATAAAATATTCTAGTCCGTCTTTTTTTGTGAGCGCTTGAAGTTCATGGTATATAATATCGTTATTGTTGGTCTTGAACCTGACCCCTCTAGTGGCTTTTTTGAGTAGGTCTACTACCTTCTCAAGTTCGGGTATTTTAAAAAAATTCGAATCAACTATATTTTCTGAAAAATGGGTAACAATACAAGTGGCCATTTGATTTTCGTCGCTATCTACAAATTCCCAGCAGTGGGGCAATTCGGGGCCGAGTAATACCAAATCGCCTTTCTCGAACTGCGAAATATTATCGCCTACTATTCTTCTTCCTTCACCAGAAGTAATAAAGTTCAGTTCGAAATTTTTGTGGGAGTGTATTCGCGCATTGCGCGATAACGGTAGCTCCCTTGAAATAAAGGAGTGGTTATTCGGCACATAAATCTTTTCAATTACAAACTCCATTTTCGGTATTTTTAACTGTTTTGCTCAATATTACATAATTATGATATAATTAAAGTTAAAATAATATCAGATATATATAAAATAATGGTGGTGTTCTCTTAATATTTCAGTTTCTTTTGTTAGACATATATATTTTATGGATACTATCTTAAAAGGAGTGATTCCACCAATGGTAACCCCCCTTACTGCGGAAGGAAATTTAGATGTCAGCGGGCTAGAACGGCTTATCGAGCATTTGATCGATGGCGGTGTTCACGGTATTTTTCTATTGGGTACAACGGGGGAAGCACCAAGTTTAAGTTTTGAGCTTAAAAAAGAGTTGATCGACAGGGCCTGTGAAATTATAGACAATAGGGTTCAAGTACTTGTAGGTATAACCGATACGGTCTTTAAATCTAGCGTGATACTTAGCAAACATGCTCAAACAGCAGGTGCAGATGCAGTTGTGGTTGCTCCACCGTTTTATTTTCCGATTTCGGAAAATGAAATGCACGATTACCTCGTAAGTTTGGTCGCCGAACTTACCTTACCTTTTGTTCTCTATAATATGCCGAGCTGTACCAAAATGCACTTGTCTGTAAACTTTGTAAAGCAAGCGAAACAACTTGGAGCAATTGGGGTCAAAGACAGTTCAGGAGATATAGATTATTTACTCTCTTTAATACAGACCTTTAAAAACGACTCTAATTTTTCCATTATTGCCGGCACGGAGTCTTTTTTAAGCAATACCGTTTCGAATGGTGGGCATGGGTCGGTTGCCGGCGGAGCCAATTTTCAACCCAAGTTATATGTAGATCTATACAATGCAGCACTGAATAATGATTTGGCTTTGGTCGAACAACTGAACAAAAAAGTGCAGTTTATTCAAGATTCGATTTATAAAGTAGGCATGTACAATTCTCGATTTGTAAAGGGTATCAAGTGTGCCCTTTCGGTACTGAATATTTGTGATGATCATATGGCGTTACCTTTACGTCGGTTCGATGAAAAGCGTCGAAAGCTAATAGATGGTTATATTCGGCAACTACAAGAAGATTCGATCAATTAGAAATATATAGCGAATATGAACTATCAGCTAGGTACGGTAGATACGGTCATCTTAATTTTATATGGGCTAGTCATGTTGGCCATGGGCATATATTTCATGCGAAAGACCAAAACTTCGCAAGAATTTATGGTAGCGGGTATGGGCATACCCTCTTGGGCAGCAGGTATAGCGGTTATGAGTGCCTATACCAGTAGTATTTCTTATATCGCCGTACCCGGCAAAGCTTTTGACGACAATTGGCACCCCATATTATTTGCGTTGACGGCATTACCTGTGGCTTGGTTCGTAACAAAATACGTGATACCTCATTACCGAAAAAACAATATCATTTCCGTATACCAGTATCTTGAAGAAAAAATAGGGGGATGGGGGCGAATATATGCTTCTTTCTCATTTGTTCTTTTTATGGTAGGTAGAACCGCAGTAATTCTCTACCTATCTTCACTGTTACTTACCTCTTTTGTCGATGTCGATATTCGATTATTGATAGTCATTATCGGCATTCTCACGATTGCCTATACGTTGATGGGAGGGATGGAAGCCGTAATATGGACGGATGTTCTACAATCGGTAATAATGGTCGGGGGATTACTGTTCAGTGCTTACATTTTAACCACTGAAGTATTTTCTAAACCCGATTTTTTGATTCAAAATGCCTTCGATGCCAATAAGTTTAGTTTAGGGGATACTTCGCTCTCTTTGAGCAGCCGTACGATATGGGTAATGATTATTTATGGGGTGACCGAAAATATCAGAAATCTAATGGCCGATCAGAACTATACCCAAAAATATAGTGCGGTGTCAAGCGAAAAGAAAGCAAAGAGATCGGTTTGGATCGCTATGTTGATTTACTTGCCCCTGACCGCTATTTTTCTATACATAGGCACGGCCATGTTCGCTTTTTATTCGGGTGGTGGTCATACGTTGGACGCTTCTATTATCAGGGGTGATGAGGTTTTTCCGTTTTTTATCGCGACCGAACTGCCTGTAGGGCTCAAAGGATTAATCATAGCGGCCATATTGGCGGCATCGATGAGTACCGTAGATTCAGCATTGAACTCATCGGCAACCGTACTCTACTTAGATTATTACAAGAAATTTTTTAAACCAGATGCTTCGGAAAAAAGTAGTATCGGTTTTCTAAGATTAATGACCATTGTTTGGGGCATATTCGGGGTATTGTTCGGCCTGTTGATGATCAATGCCAAAAGTGCGCTAGATATCTGGTGGCAAATCTCCGGTATTTTTGGCGGGGGTATTCTAGGGCTATTTCTTCTGGCCATTTTTAATGTAAAGCTAAAAAACTGGCAAGGTATCGTCTCGGTACTTTTTAGTATTCTCATTATTATCTGGGGTACATTTATGAGAAACCTACCAGATGAATTTACTTGGCTCGAATGTACCGTCGACCCGATTATTGTAGGGGCCATTGCAACTGCAGGCCTGATTGTATTGGCGCTTATGCTTGTGTCGTTGAGCGGTCTACAGCGAAAATAGCTGAAATAACAGAGGTGATGTTTGTCGCTAACAGTAAACTCTTTATTTATTGAAATTACGCTTTTCCTCAAATTTAGTTGTAAGAAAATCTTTATCTTGTTGCTGGTTCTTGCCATAGCTAAGACTTAAAATCCTGTAATTTAATTCAACTTTAGAATTAATACAGTCAAGAAGATTTCAGAATGAAAGATGAAAATAACTTTACTTTTAAACTGAAACAAAGTAGAAAACTCAATATTGTAAAGAGTTTTGACTTTGATTCTAAAATATTCTTGGAAGCGGTTCAAAGTGAGCTTCAAAAACGAAAGTTTGAGACTGAACAAAGTAGTACAAACGTATTTTTTAGATATGCTCCCTAGATTTACAACGCATACGGGAGACAACAAAATTGAAGGGGCGAAAATTTTCAGACAGGGTGTTATCGAGCTAAGAGAGGTTCCAGACCATAAAATTGAAATCGTTAGCTATGTTAATTTGGGGCCTCTAATTTTCTTAACTACCTGCTTCGGTTTAGTTGTTTTTATCTTAGCTATATTTAGTTCAGAACTTAATCTGACAATGGGCTTATAGTTTGTGGTTTTGTATTGGTGGGGCTTATTTTCATGTTCGGCATAAAAAACTTGAAGACAAGTATTTACGATATTGTTGGAGATGCATTAAATTATGCATTCTAATTCGGGCTAAAAGATGTAAAGAGCCGAATTGATTTCTTTGAAAATTAGCATATGAAATCTGATAAGTTGGGCACTTAAGAAAAGATAATTTCATATCATAGGCTTTTGGTTTTCAGAATTTTATTGAAATGAAAATTTCTTT
This sequence comes from Flavobacteriaceae bacterium MAR_2009_75, assembly GCA_002813285.1. NCBI lineage: Bacteria > Pseudomonadati > Bacteroidota > Flavobacteriia > Flavobacteriales > Flavobacteriaceae > Flavobacteriaceae bacterium MAR_2009_75. The sequence goes on along the minus strand of PHTZ01000001.1, from coordinate 671,983 downwards.
ATTGCTTCTTTGTAGGTAACTCGCACATAATTAATAGAAAATGAAATATACACCTCTAGCATTGGCACTTTTAATTCTTATGGGTGCGCGCGAGCCTTCCGAGAAACGAGCAGAAAAGAAAGAAACGAAACAAGAAATTATAAATTTTCTATTCAAAGATTATATAGGGGAAAAACCGAGCGCAAGTTTCATTGTCATTAAAGATGGCCAAATCGAAGATTGTCAAAGTTTTGGCTATGCCGATTTAGAAAATAAAATTCGTGCCAATTGTAACACAAATTATCGCCTTGGATCGGTAACAAAGCAATTTACTGCCATGGGTATTTTGATTCTGATTGACCAGGGGAAATTAAAGTACGACACAAGATTGACAGAAGTAATACCAGAGTTTCCCGAATACGGAAAAGAAATTACAATTAAAAACCTTCTTACACATCGCTCTGGCTTGCAAGAATATTCTAAGCTATACCCCCATGATGCAGAAGAACAGCTGGTCGATAAAGTGGTACTCGACCTTCTAGTGCAACAAGACAGTCTTTTATTTCCGGCGAATTCCAAATTCAAATACAGTAATTCGGGCTATGCTGTTTTAGCCATGATTATTGAAAGGGTTTCGGGCAAATCTTTTAAAGAGTTTATGCATCAAGAAATATTTGAAAAAACGGGTATGACCAATAGCACCGTTTATATCAAAGGCCACCCGATCAAGAATCGTGCCTATGGGTATAAATTCAATGATACCATATATGAAAATAAAGACCAAAATTTATGGTCGGCCATTCAAGGCGATGGTGGTATTTACTCATCTGTTAGCGATTATGTGCAATGGGATAGCAGTTTGCATGATAAAACACTCATAAAGTCAGAATTAATAAACGATGCTTTTTCCAATTGGGACGAAAATGGAAAAACTGATGGAAAGGGCTATGGTTTTGGGTGGCAGATTGATATAAAAAATGATAGAAAATATGTGATGCATGGGGGTAGCACTACAGGTTTTTTAAATTATGCTTTGAGAATTCCTTCAGAGAAAATTACGGTGGTGATTTATACAAATACCACGGATTATGGGGGACTAGGCCGCAAAGCAAATTTTTTGGCGAGCTATTATTCAGAGGGTAAAATTCCTATACCCGCAGATGTGCTGCTTGAAAAGGACATTGAAGAGAATGGAATTGAAAATAGTACGGAAAAATTTAATCAGCTAAAAGCTGATGCTACAAAATACGATGTTGTAGAAAATGATTTGGTCTCTCTCGGTTTTAGGTATATGAAAAATGAGCGTGAAAAGGCGCTTAGCCTATTTGAATTGGTAAAAACAGAATATCCACATTATTTGGGAGGCTATTTTGGATTGGCACAATTCTATAAATCAGATGGAAATAAAGAAAAGGCAGTTGAATACTTTAAAAAAGTTACCGAGGTCGCAACAAGTGAGTATCAACGTCAAATTGATTATTCGAACAAAATGATAAAAGAATTGAGCGAATAATCGGTAGGACTGCGGATGACCTGAATATATCGGTTCGTTATGAAATTTAGAGAAATCGAAACTTTAAGCGAGAAGCAAAGGCTGGATGTTGTCGAGCTGCGGAACAATGAATACCCAAAGAAGATAGGTCTCTGCTTGTAGATTTTTTACAGAAAAGGGAGGGTTATTTCCTTTAAATTACCAATTGGTTTCTACCTCAAAATACGAACGGATAAATCAGATGAAAATGAAAAACATATATGGAATCAAGGTCATCTGGACATCAACCCGAAAATAGCGGAAGCAACAACCAAGAGCTAATGCATCCTAAACACGCCTTCGTCGAGCTAACTATTCATAGATTAACTTAAGGGGTTAGATTTCAGTTGGATAGATGTCTCTTTCACCTCGATTCGCACCATAATTTCTATTTACTACAACGTTTTCAACAATCATTGTTAATAACATATGGTTGTTTCTTAAAAACTTCGCGAGACTAGAATGAAACTATGTCTTAGGTTAGTTTAAATTAGCCTTCTGTAAACAACTAACGAAACAACCACACCAGAAAAATGCTCATCATCACCTTATTTTTTAGTATTCTCTTTGTACTGGCCGTACTTTTTCTCTTGTTTCTTCCGAAGTTAAAATTAAAAACAGACCATTCTCTTGAAACTTACCGTTCGCGAGTAAAAAGTTCTCGTTAGATAGAACATGGTAAGAACAAAAGTTGAATTATGATATTGTAGTTACCTCCTTGTTTCTTTTTAGATAAATCTATATTGATTCGTTTTAAGATATATATTCAATAGGAATAAAAGTAAATAAATTACATTTAGGCCAGTTGATATTTTCATAGGTTGAAGGTTCCTAGATACTTTACTCATATGGTCGAATTGCATATGATTTGATCTAATAATCCGTAACAATTGCGATAAACGAAAAAACCTTGCTATTCGCAATGAATAGCAAGGTTTTTTTTGTTTTAGTGACTTGGCTGGGGCTCGAACCCAGGACCCTCTCCTTAAAAGGGAGATGCTCTACCAACTGAGCTACCAAGTCAAATCGCTTTAGAAGTTTATGCCTTAGCGGCTGCAAATATAAGATCATTAATTAATTTGGCAAGAACTTTTGAAGAGAAATTTAATTTTCTTTTTGAAATCAGCCATAATTGCCTGATTTTTACACAAAATGAAAATGATGAAAATAGTGCTTTTAGGCTATATGGGTAGTGGAAAATCTACAGTAGGTAAAATTCTTGCAGAAAAATTAAACGTTCTTTTTCTTGATTTAGATGATGTAATAGAAGAGGGGGAGCAAATGAAAATTCCGGAAATATTTAAGAATAGCGGAGAACTCTATTTTCGAAAAAAAGAATTTCAATACCTAGATGAAGTGCTCGATAAAAATGATAAAATTGTACTTTCAACAGGGGGAGGCACCCCGTGTTATGGTAAAAATCTGGAAACTATCTTAAAGGCAACGGAGCATGTTTTTCACTTGAAAGTCTCGATACCGGGCCTAACGGCTCGACTCTTAAAAGAAAAGGCGGTAAGGCCCTTAATACAGAGCATACCTGATGCAGAACTGCCTGAATTCATCGGTAAACACCTTTTTGAGAGAAATGCTTACTACAATCAGGCAAATCATACTTTGAGCTGTGATAATAAGATCCCTGAAGAAATTGCGGAAGAAATTATTCGGCTAGTCTAAGTAGACCACGTCATTTTTGGCCTGAAATTTTACATGTACGTGTTCTTGTAGTGAGGTTGAGAGCGAGATACCTTTAAAATCAGCCTTTACAGGATATTTCTTATGGTTTCGATTAACGAGAACGGCTGTTTTAAGCCTTTTTAATGGTGTTTTTAGAAAATGATGAACTCCGTAAATCAAAGTGGTTCCTGAGTTGAGTACATCATCTACCAACACCACGGCTTTGTTTTGGTACTCCTCTATGGTGAGGGAAGTTGTTACCCCACTTTTTAATGGGTTGCCCTTATCCATATAAACCGTACAAAGAGTTATTTTGGCATCAGTAATTTTTTTAAGTACATCCTGAATTTTTTTGGCAAAATTGAGTCCGTCTCCATCAATACCGGCAATCACAATTTCTTCTTCTGCTACGTTCGTTTCATAGATTTGATAGGCAATGCGCTGAATTTTGTGTTGTATTTGCTGATGAGAAAGAATTTGATTGGCCATAAATAACGGATTTACATTTCAAATATAAAGAAGAAGCCTTAATACGGGGTAATAATTTAAACATCGTTCGAAGCGAGGTTGATATCATCTTCAGGGTCATCGAGGTAATCTTCGATATCGCGCCGATCTTTTTTGGTCGGTCGCCCGGTTCCTTTTTTACGATAGTATTCTTTGCTTTGTTTTAAAAGATCATTGTGTTCGAACGCTTCTTTAGGGGTGGTGTCTTTTCTATATATGTCAACCAGTTTAGCCCCCACGCGGTTCTTAGGTACGTCTAAGACCGTCAATTGGTAATTGATCTGGTTTTTACGTAACATAATTTTATCCATAGGGTATACCTCCCGAGAAGGTTTTACAACTTGGTCGTTAACTTTTACTTGACCTTTTTTACAGGCTGTAGAGGCGATATTTCTAGTCTTGTAATATCTAGTGCTCCAAAGGTATTTGTCAATGCGCATAACTATTAAAAATCTTTGTTAAGTGCTTCCGCAAAAATAGGGGAAAATTGTATCTTGCCGCCCTTAAAGACAGATAGATGATAATGAACCGATTTGTAGTTCTTTTAGCCTTTGCAAGTGTAATATGCTCGTGTAGCGATGATGACGATGCTGGGGTTACCATAGAACCTGCCAGGCCACTTAGTGAAGTTTTGGTTGAAGACGAGGCTGAAATTCAAGAGTACCTTAGTACCCATTACTACAATTATGAAGAGTTTGACAACCCAACGGATGATTTTGATTATAAAATCGATTTGATGGAAATACCTGAAGGTGATACAACAAATATCAGACCTTTGAGCGAGTTTGTGGAAACTATAGAAGTTGATGTACCATCAAGTCATTTCTTTATTGAGGGTGAAGATGAAACTGTTGCCCATAAACTTTACTACGTTATAGCACGGGAAGGTAAAGGTGAAACATTGACCGTAGCTGACTCTGCTTTTGCTAGATATGAAGGACAATTGTTATCTGGAGATATTTTTGATAATAGTAGAGAAAATTCACCTCAATGGTTCAATCTACCTACATTGCAAACACCGGCTACATCAACTTTCTCAGGTACTCCAGCGAGAGGGTTCGCTGAGGGCATGAAATTGTTCAAAGGCGGCCTGCCGCCTGTCGATAATTCTGATGGAACATATGATGTAGAAGATTATGGGGTAGGATTTGTAATCTTCCCTTCTGGTTTGGGGTATTATAATAGCACCCAATCAATAATTGAAGCGTATAGCCCGATGATATTTAAAATGTACTTACTGGCTGTAGAGAATGAGACGGATCATGATGGAGATGGTAAATTATCAATTGATGAAGATACTAACGGTGATGGGTATCTTTATAATGACGATGCTGATGAAGATGGCCTTGTCGATTACCTGGATTCAGATACAAATTAAGATTAAGTTATTTTGAAGTTATAATAAAAAAACCAGACTTAACGGTCTGGTTTTTTTGTTGATATATATTATGTGGAGATTTCTATATCTTAAGCGATAAGCTAACGATTAACTGATCAGGTCTGGCATCAACCCTACTAGGGCCGAGGGTTGTAATATTATCATTGATAAAAGTGGCTTCATTATCATTGAAACCTCTTTCGTAACGAATATCAATACCCAGTTTACCGAAATTAAGACCGGCACCTATATTGGCACCTACGCTAAAGTCATTTTCAATATCGTTGATGCCGATACCATCAAATTCAGTATCAAGAATATATTGAAATGCGGGCCCTGCAAAAACATGTAACGGTCCGATTACTTTTACGCCCACTAGCATGGGGGCGTCAAGTTTGCTAATGTCAAACTTATCACCTTGATAATCTGACTTCGTTTTGGTATATATCAGTTCTGGTCTAAAATAGATTCGGCTGACACCAACTCTACCATATAGCCCGAAGTGATAGCCGACATTTCTATCCGGTTCTCTTGCAGCATCACCGATAGATTCAAAGTAATCACCGTTGGCACTGTAGTTAAGTCCGGCCTTGATGCCGATTCCAGAATCGCTTTGTGAAAATGCAGCAATGTTTAACATAGCAAAAACTGCTGTAAGAAGTGTTTTTTTCATAGTTCTCGTTTTAAATACCGTGAATAGCGTATCAAAAACGATACCACTATCACTTTCTTTTCATCACCTTTAAAACGGCACTTTCGATAGCTTTATTATTTAGACCATACTTGTCCATCAACTGTTCAGGCGTGCCACTTTCGCCAAACGTATCTTGTGTGGCGATAAACTCTTGGGGTGTAGGGTGCTGATTTGCAAGCACTCTGGCTATACTTTCGCCCAATCCGCCTAAATAATTATGCTCTTCACAAGTAACCACACAGCCCGTTTTTTTAACGGACTTTAACACAGCTTCTTCATCTAAGGGCTTGATGGTGTGAATATTGATTACCTCTGCAGATACACCTTGTTCTTCTAAGCTTTCGGCAGCCTTTAAGGCTTCCCAGACTAAATGACCGGTCGCAATAATCGTTACATCGCTACCTTCGCTCAACATTAGGGCTTTTCCTATTTCGAATTTTTGGTCTTCAGGAGTGAAGTTGGCGACTTTAGGTCGACCAAAACGTAAATATACTGGGCCCTCATAATCAGCAATAGCTAGTGTAGCGGCCTTTGTTTGGTTATAATCACAGGGATTGATTACGGTCATGCCCGGTAGCATTTTCATAAGACCTATATCTTCAAGAATCTGGTGTGTTGCACCATCTTCACCCAAGGTGATTCCCGCATGCGAAGCACAGATTTTAACGTTCTTGTCAGAGTAAGCGATAGATTGGCGAATTTGGTCATAAACTCGACCTGTGGCAAAGTTCGCGAATGTACTGGCGAAAGGTATTTTACCCCCGATGGTCAGACCGGCGGCGATACCCATCATATTTGCTTCGGCAATACCGATTTGAAAAAATCGCTCCGGATTTTCATCTATAAAAGGTTGAATTTTCAATGAACCTACCAAGTCGGCACATAGGGCTACAACATTGGGGTTAGTTCTGCCCAATTCGGTCATGGCCGCACCGTAACCGCTTCTCGTATCGTTCTTACCTTGATCTGTATATTTTTTCATATTGTTGCCGAAACTCCCTCTTTTCGGGAATTGATTTTTTTAATTAACTCTGAATTTCAATTTGATTTATCCTAAAGCTCTGATGGGCTATTAATAGTCGCCTAAAGTTTCCGGATTTTGAGATAGGGCAGTTTCTAACTGCTCATCGTTAGGGGCTTTACCGTGCCATGCATGTGTATACATCATAAAGTCTACACCGTTGCCCATAACCGTATCGAGCATTATACATACCGGCTTGCCTTTTCCGGTTCTGCTTTTTGCTTCCTCGAGACCTGCAATAATAGCATTTAGGTCGTTACCTTCGCTTATTTCAATAACATCCCAACCAAAAGCTTCAAATTTTTTGGTCAAATCACCAAGCGGAAGAACTTCATTGGTAGGGCCATCGATTTGTTGACCGTTTCTATCTACGGTAGCAATAAGATTATCCACTTTATTACCTGCAGCATACATGATAGCTTCCCAATTCTGGCCTTCTTGAAGCTCGCCATCACCATGTAAGGTATACACCAAATGATTGTCACCGTTCAATTTTTTGGCCAATGCAGCACCTATACCGACTGACATACCTTGACCTAATGATCCAGAAGCCACTCGAATGCCTGGTAGACCTTCATGTGTTGTAGGGTGGCCTTGTAGTCGCGAATCGATCAAACGAAAAGTACCGAGTTCCTCAATAGGAAAATAGCCTTTTCTAGCAAGCACGCTATAAAAAACGGGTGATATATGTCCGTTGGATAAAAAGAAAAGATCTTCGCCTTCTCCATCCATATTAAAATCTTCTTTAACTTCCATCACTTCGTTATAGAGAGTGACAAGAAATTCGGTACAGCCCAAAGAACCTCCGGGATGCCCTGAATTTACATTATGTACCATGCGTAAGATATCTCTTCTGGTTTGTACCACGATATCCTGTAATTGTTCAAGTTTAGCCATTTTTAGACGTTCATTTATAGTAGATTTCAAATGTAATCGCAATCTTTTGGCTTTACAAGTTGCACCTAAATTATTTTTGATTCTTTTTGTGAAAATTTAAGATGTAAATGCTTGTGGCCACGCTACGTAATTGAGAATCGAACAATCGATGTCTGCGAACTTTATTTTTTCGTTAAGGCTTTTGTGCATATGAGATGATTATCTTTGCGGGCATAATTTTTAGTTTGAAATTTACACTACATCATACAGATCCCAAAAGTAAGGCACGTGCAGGTACCATGGTTACCGATCACGGCAAAATAGAAACTCCGATTTTCATGCCCGTGGGTACCGTTGCTTCGGTAAAAAGCGTACATCAGCGCGAGTTGAAAGAAGATATCAATCCTGATATTATTCTGGGCAATACCTATCACTTGTTCCTAAGGCCCAAAATCGATATTTTGAAAAAGGCCGGTGGCTTGCATAAGTTTATGGGTTGGGATCGAAATATACTTACCGATAGCGGAGGCTACCAAGTTTACTCTCTATCCGGAAATCGAAAAATAAAGGAAGAAGGGGTCAAGTTCAAATCTCATATCGATGGTTCTGTACATTTGTTCACTCCTGAACGGGTAATGGAAATACAGCGTGTTATCGGCGCCGATATTATTATGGCATTTGATGAATGTACACCGTACCCCTGTGATTACAAATACGCTGAGCGCTCAATGCATATGACCCACCGTTGGTTAGAACGGTGCATTTCACATTTAGAAAAGACTCCTTTCGAGTATGACTATGCCCAAACTTTTTTTCCTATAGTTCAGGGTTCTACCTATACCGATTTACGTAAGCGTTCCGCAGAATATATTGCTGGTGTAGGTGCCGAAGGCAATGCAATAGGTGGGTTGTCGGTAGGTGAGCCTGCAGAAGAAATGTATGCGATGACCGAAGTGGTGTGTGAGATTTTACCTGAAGATAAACCTAGATACTTGATGGGTGTAGGTACACCTATAAATATTTTAGAGAATATAGCCTTAGGCATCGATATGTTCGATTGTGTGATGCCTACTCGAAATGCCAGAAACGGAATGTTGTTTACGGCCAACGGAACTATAAACATTAAGAATAAAAAGTGGGAAGACGATTTTTCACCCATCGATGAAATGGGCATTACCTATGTCGATATCGAGTATTCAAAAGCTTACCTTAGACATTTGTTCGCTGCGAACGAATATTTGGGCAAACAGATCGCGACCATTCATAATCTGGGTTTTTATATGTGGTTGGTACGTGAGGCTAGAAAGCATATTTTAGAGGGGGATTTTGTAGAATGGAAAGACCGTATGGTAAAACAAATGGATAAAAGGTTGTAGTGTTAGCGATACTCGATAAATACATACTTAAAAGGTATCTCATCACTTTTGCAGTGATGATTCTTTTGTTCATTCCTATAGGTATCATGGCCCATATGGCCGAACAAATCGGTAAGATACAGGCCAGTGATGCCACTACGGCAGAGGTGCTGATTTACTTTGGCAATTTTACCATTTACATTGGTAGTCTATTGTTTCCTATATTCTTGTTTTTATCCATTATATTTTTCACTTCGAAATTGGCCAGTAATACTGAAATTGTGGCGATTTTGAGTTCTGGGGTGTCTTATAATCGTTTTTTGAGACCTTATCTTATCGGGGCCTCAATAATTGCCGTTGTAATGTTCGTTATGGGCATGTTCATAGTGCCACCTGCCAGTAAAGGTTTTAACGAATTTAAATTCAAATATTTAAAGAAGGGGAAGCAAGACCGGGTAACGAATAACATTTTCACCCAACTGAACGAAACCGACTTCATCTATGTAAGCAGCTTTGATCCTGCTAGACAAATAGGCTATAACTTCACTTTTGAGCGGTTTGATGAAGAAAACCAATTGAAATTCAAGATATCTGCCGCTAACATAAGATGGGTAGAAAAAGATAGCCTTTATCGGCTTACCACTTATAAAAAAAGAAAGCTTTTAAGAGACACTGCCTTAGTTGAAACGAAGCGACGACTAGATACCTTGTTTACTTTCGAAATAGGAGACCTTACTCCGGTTTCTTATGTTGCAGAAACCAAGAACATTTTTGAACTCAACAATTTTATTAAAGACCAGAAAGCGAAAGGGGCATCTAACATTAATGCCTATGTGTTGGTGAAATACAAGCGCTGGGCCTTGCCAATAACCGCATTCATACTGACATTGATTGCCGTAGCCGTATCATCTGTCAAGCGAAGAGGGGGTATGGGGGTAAACTTGGCCTTTGGTATTTTGGTAGCCTTTGTTTTTGTGTTTTTCGATAAGGTATTCGGCACTTTGGCCGAACAGGCGGGGTTCTCCCCCTTATTGGCTGTTCTGGTGCCCAATCTTTTCTTTGGGTTGCTTGCCGTGATTCTCTTGCAAAAAGCCAAAAGATAGGTTTAGACTCTATTTAATATTATGGAGCCGAAACTAAAAAACTATCTGCACTTACATTTTATAGTTTTTATATGGGGTTTTACAGCGGTGTTGGGCAAATTGATAACCATCGACGCGCTACCTCTTGTATGGTACCGCATGCTACTGGCTACATTGTGTGTTCTGGTTTTCATTTTTTACCGACGCTATAACCTTAAGGTATCTCGCAAAATGTTGTTTTCCCTAATGTTTACGGGGGTAATCATAGCACTTCATTGGGTAACTTTCTTTGGCGCTATTAAAGCCTCGAATGTTTCCGTGGTATTGGCGACCATGTCTACAGGGGCATTTTTTACCGCTCTGATTGAACCTTTTTGGTATAGAAGAAAAATGTTGGCTTATGAGATTGTCTTCGGACTAGTCGTTATTTTCGGCCTTTATATCATATTTAAGGTAGATGCCCAATATGTGGAAGGTATTATACTGGCTTTGATTTCGGCATTGTTTTCCGCCATTTTTTCTTTAATGAACGGTAAGTTGATTCAGAAAGAAAGACCATCGGTTATATCTTTTTATGAGTTGTCGAGTGGAGCCATATTTCTGACTTTATATCTGGTGATTGAAGGTGGTATTGACCAAGAACTTCTTAAAGTTTCTTCGACCGATTTGCTCTATATCTTTATTTTAGCCTCGGTTTGCACGGCTTATGCTTTTATTGCATCAGTAAAGCTTTTAAAGTATATCAGCCCCTATACCGTTATGCTGACAGTGAATCTAGAACCTGTTTATGGTATAATTTTGGCCTTTTTTATTTTTGGAAATAGTGAGAAAATGGGACCTTTGTTTTATCTGGGCGGAGCCATCATTATTTCGACCGTTATTGCCAACGGAATAGTGAAAAACAGGAGAAGGATCAAAAAAGCAACCATCGAATAAGCTTAATGTTTTATATTTGCCCATCAAATTAAACCTATACTACTTATATGGAATATCTCGATTTTGAACTCCCGATCAAAGAACTTGAAGAACAACTCGACAAGTGTATGGTAATTGGCGAGGAGAGCGATGTCGATGTCAGTGAGACCTGTAAGCAGATTGAAAAGAAACTGGCCGAAACCCGTAAGGATATTTATAAGAACCTTTCGGCTTGGCAAAGAGTTCAGCTTTCTCGACATCCTAATAGACCCTATACTTTAGATTATATCAATGCGATTTGCGGTGATACTTTTCTAGAACTTCATGGGGATCGTAATGTAAAAGATGACAAGGCCATGATCGGTGGTCTTGGTAAAATTGGTGACCAGAGCTACATGTTCATAGGTCAACAGAAAGGTTACAATACGAAGACCAGACAATATAGAAATTTCGGTATGGCCAACCCTGAAGGGTATAGAAAGGCCTTAAGACTAATGAAGTCTGCTGAAAAATTCGACATACCAGTGGTTTGCTTTATCGACACTCCTGGTGCGTACCCCGGTATAGAGGCCGAAGAGCGAGGTCAAGGTGAAGCTATTGCCCGTAATATATTGGAAATGACTCGACTTAAAGTACCTATTGTCGTGGTAATTATTGGTGAAGGTGCTTCCGGCGGAGCTTTGGGTATAGGTGTCGGCGATAAAGTGCTGATGTTAGAAAATACATGGTACTCCGTAATATCTCCTGAGTCCTGTTCTTCTATTCTTTGGAGAAGTTGGGAGTATAAAGAACAAGCTGCCGAAGCTTTGAAACTTACGGCTACCGATATGAAAAAGCTCAAATTGATCGATGAGATTGTACGTGAACCGGCAGGTGGCGCACATGCCAATCGAGAGAAGACTTTTACTACCGTAAAAAATAAAATATCGGCCCATTTTAAAGAACTTGAAAAGTTATCCCCAAAAGAATTGGTTGCCAATCGTATGGATAAGTATGCCCAAATGGGGGTTTATAATGGATAACTGACCATTTTAACAAGCTCAGAAAAATCTGGAGATTACTTTCTCCGGATTTTTTTTGTTATCAACACAAAATTGTAACTTATCAACATGCAAATGTTGAACACTTGTGAATTATAGTTTCAAAAGTGAGACAGTTAATTGTATACTTTCGTAGTCATGGAAAAATTTAACCCTGTAGTCGGTCGTAAGATAGATAAGTCAACTCTTATCAACCTTGAGCGTGGAAAAATACCGCCACAATCTGTTGATTTAGAAGAGGTTGTACTTGGTGCTATGATGATTGATAAAAAGGGTGTCGATGAGGTTATCGATATTCTGCATCCTGATGTTTTCTATAAAGACGCTCATCGGTTTATCTATGAGGCTATTTTTAAATTGTTCGAAAGCTCTGAACCGGTAGATTTATTAACCGTTTCATCGCAATTAAAGAAAGATGGTAGGTTAGAGTCGATAGGGGGTGATTTTTACTTGATAAAATTGACTCAAAAGGTGGCATCTTCTGCTCACATCGAGTTTCACGCACGTATTATTCTTCAAAAATATATTCAGCGAAGTCTGATAAAAATCTCCAACGAGATTATTGAAGAGGCTTACGATGAATCTACAGATGTTTTTGACCTTTTAGATAGTGCAGAATCAAAACTGTACGACGTTACGCAAGGTAACTTAAAACGCTCTGCAGAAACTGCCATGGATTTGGTGATTCAAGCAAAGAAGAAAATTGAAGAGATTTCAAATAAAGAAGGTACCAGTGGTATCGCTACCGGATTTGATAAGCTTGATAAGCTTACCTCAGGGTGGCAGCCCAGTGATTTGATAATCGTTGCCGCTCGACCTGGTATGGGTAAAACGGCTCTTACACTGTCCATGGCCAGAAATATTGCCGTTGATGGTGGTCAGGGGGTTGCATTTTTCTCTTGTGAGATGTCATCGGTACAGTTGATTACCCGTCTTATATCATCTGAAACTGGACTTTCCTCAGAAAAATTGAGAACAGGAAAGCTTGAAAAACACGAGTGGGAACAGTTGAACGTAAAAGTAAAGGCACTTGAAAAGGCTCCTTTATTTATAGATGATACGCCGTCGTTGTCAATTTTCGATTTGAGGGCGAAAGCTCGGCGTTTGGCTTCACAGCACGATATCAAAATAATTATAATTGATTATTTGCAGTTAATGACCGCCGGTGGAAATGCCAAGGGTGGTAATCGTGAACAAGAGATTTCTACCATTTCTCGAAATCTTAAAGCTTTGGCCAAAGAATTGAACATTCCGGTAATCGCCTTATCTCAGCTTTCTCGTGCAGTAGAAACGCGTGGCGGTAGTAAACGGCCATTACTTTCCGATTTACGTGAATCAGGTGCAATTGAACAAGATGCCGATATTGTTTCGTTTATTTTCCGACCAGAGTACTATAAAATTGATGAGTGGGATGATGAAGAACGTAGCCCTACGCAAGGCCAAGCTGAATTTATTGTAGCGAAACATCGTAATGGTGGTCTTGAAAATATTCGGTTGAAATTTATCGGTCAACTAGGTAAGTTCGATAATCTTGACGATTTTGATTCCCCTTTTGAATTTCAATCGAAAATGAACGATAATGAGGATAACCCCTTTGTTACCAAAAATTTACCCAGCGCAGATCAGGCCTTCGGTAGTTCTATGAACGACAATATGCCACCAAGCGATGACGATGTTCCTTTTTGATTTATAATTTCTTTAGTAAAATGTTTAACGCTCCTGCCCCTAGGGTACTTATCGATTTCTAGTATCTTTGAGAGTAACCAAGAGCGTTTTAATGTTTAAAAAATTTCTTCCGGTACTTTTTGTTTTTTTCTCTGTACTCCAGCTATCCGCTTCTGCGATACTTATTCCTATGGATGCCGAGGGACAAGAGAACCATTTGAAAGCCTACGGCATCACCTATTGGGTGTTGACCAAACAGCAAAAGGTACAATGGTTGTTGAATTATAGGGGAGGCTCTTTTTTGTTGCCCGATGGGGATGTTATTCGAAAAGAGTGTCAAATTAGAGGGGTATCTTTTGAGATTATTTCCGATGGTCAGGCACAGGCAATTCTTGATGATATTAGCAGCCCATCTCAAAACCAAGAAGCCGTTATTTTAGAGAAGGCCCCCAAGATTGCCGTTTATTCCCCAAAAGGAAATCAACCTTGGGACGATGCCGTAACCATGGTTCTTACCTTTGCCGAAATACCCTATGTAACCGTTTATGATGAAGAAGTTCTAGACGATAAGTTGGCCATTTATGACTGGTTGCATTTACACCATGAAGATTTTACGGGGCAGTATGGTAAATTTTATGGGGCTTATCGCACCGCTCCCTGGTATATAGAGCAAAAGAAAGAGGCGGAAGCGCTGGCTGCAAAATTGGGATTTTCAAAAGTTTCGGATGAAAAGAGTGCCGTGGCGCAAAAAATTAGAAATTACGTTATTGGCGGAGGCTTTATGTTTGCCATGTGCTCTGCTACAGACAGTTTTGATATTGCTTTGTCGGCCGAGGGTGTAGATATATGTGAACCAATGTTCGATGGAGACCCCTCGGACGCCAACTACCAAAGCCAGCTTGATTTTAATAAAACTTTTGCTTTTAACAACTTCATATTGGAGCGCAGCCCATTAAAATATGAGTTTTCATCTATCGATATGACCAGTAAGCGGGGCAATGTTCCGAAAGAGACCGATTATTTCTCCTTAATGGATTTTTCTGCCAAGTGGGATCCCGTTCCTACTATGCTCTGTCAAAACCACACCGCTTTGGTCAAGGGTTTCATGGGGCAGACTACTGCTTTTAAAAGGGATGAAGTGAAACCTACCGTCTTGGTTCTAGGGGAAAACAAGATAAATGGTGAAGCACGTTACATTCACGGAATAAAGGGCAAAGGATTTTTTACATTTTATGGAGGGCACGATCCAGAAGATTATCAACATAGGGTAGGGGATCCGAAGACCGAACTTGAGCTGCACCCCAATTCGCCCGGATATCGTCTAATACTGAATAATGTTCTGTTTCCCGCAGCAAGAAAAAAGAAGCAGAAAACTTAAAATTTTAGCTGCTTTTTAAACTAAATACGCATACCAAATTGATTCAATGAAATACGCTTCAAGACCGTTATTACTATCTGTTTTTTTTACATTATTTGTTTCAACTATTGAGCTAATCGCCCAAGTACCCCTAATTCCGAAACCTACGGAAGCGGTGGCCGGTAAGGGCCAGTTTCAATTAGATAAAAATACCTCGGTTACTTATTCACAAAAAGAACTTCAAGAGGTAGCATCCTATTTAAAATCACAAGTTTTGACGCAGACCCAAATTCCACTGCATAGCAGTGTTTTTGGTTCAAAAAGTTCGAAGATTATTTCATTAGAACTAATTGACGATAAATCGTATTCTGATGAGGCGTACCAACTTTCTATTACTCCTCAGAGTGTAAAAATTAAAGGAGCTACTGTGTCAGGGGTGTTTTATGGCGCAGTAAGTTTGTTGCAATTGGTTTTGGAAAATAAAGTTCAGAACGAAAAAGTTCTCATCGATGCTTGGGAAGTTACTGATGAACCTTTTTATGAATGGCGTGGTATCATGCTAGATGTTTCCAGATATTTTATTGAAAAAGATAAAATTAAATCCATTCTCGATTGGATGGCCTTTTATAAATTGAATACGCTGCATTGGCATTTGACCGATGCGACCGGTTGGCGCATGCAAATTTTAAAATATCCTAAACTGGCTTTTGTTGGGGGGGTAGGCGATCATTTCGATTCCGATTTACCGGCCCAATATTATACACAGAGCGAAATTCAAGAAATTGTCGATTATGCCGCCAAACTGCATATAAAGGTTGTGCCTGAAATAGATATGCCTGGTCATGCTACTGCGGCAAACAGGGCCTACCCAGAATACAGCGGTGGAGGTAGTGAAAAATACCCTGAATTTACTTTTGACCCGGGTAAGGAAACTACATACGGTTATTTGACCGATATCTTAAGAGAAGTTAACGCATTGTTTCCATCGGGTCTATTACATTTAGGCGGGGATGAGGTTAGTTTTGGAAATCAAAAATGGAGTTCTAATGAAGATATTTCAGACTTAATTAAGCGAGAAAAGCTAAACGGACTTAAAGATGTCGAGCATTATTTTATGGAGCGTATGGCAGACTCTGTTTTCAACATGAACGCTAAGGTTCTGGCCTGGGACGAGCTTGCCGAGATTGATTTGCCAAAGGATAAGACCATCATTTATTGGTGGAGACACGATAAACCGGAACAATTCAAAAAGGCTTTGGAAAAAGGTTTTGCAACTGTTGTATGTCCGAGAATACCTTATTACCTAGATTTTGTGCAAGATGAACATCATCGCTCCGGACGAAAATGGGACGGAGCTTATAGTCCTATAGAGTCAGTTTACGGTTTTAATGTTGATGAAATTGTAGATTCCAAAAAGTATCAAAATCAAATACTAGGCGTGCAGGGCAATTTATGGACGGAAACCATAAACAGCGAGAACCGCATTGATTACATGCTTTTTCCTAGAATAGCGGCCCTTGCAGAATCTGCATGGACGGAAACTAGAAAAGATTATCCAGGTTTTGAATCGCGACTACGATCGCATTTAAACTTATATGAAAAGCAAGGTATTTATTATTATAATCCTATCAAACCACAATTGGTTCCCGAACCTGTGCATCTTCTAAAGGAGTAGACTAATAGAGGATATCTTTTTGTATAAGAGATGGATTGTGCTCAATAACAATCCATCTTAATTTGCTTTCTATTTTGATAGTGACTTAGATCTTTGCCAAGCTTTGCACTGCAGAGCAATTGTAGTTTTTGAAGCACTTCTTTTTGCATGGCTATAGATCCACAGATCATAATACAGCCCTTATTTTTGAGTACATCTAAGAATAAAGGTTCATCTCGTTCTATGAGATGTTGTACATATACTTTTTCCGGTTGATTTCGAGAATAGGCAGTTTTGAAACTACTGAGCTTACGCTCTTGTATGGCTTGTTCGATATAGTTCTTATACAGACCTAACGATTCTGTGGTACGAGCACCCCAATATAAATGTATATCCCTTTTTTTGGTGTTGTTTTCGATCATTCCCAAAAAAGGCCCGATACCTGTTCCTGTGGCGATGAAAATTGTTTTCTTTGTTTTTTTAGGAAAGTGAAAATTTTTGTTTTCAACAACCGTTGCAGTAAGATTTTCACCTTGCTGAAGCTGATGTAAGTAGTTCGAACAAAGTCCGTCTTGATGTCTTCGTATGCTTACCACTAGCGTATCCGTGTTCAATTGACCAATAGAGTATAATCGTTCTCTTGCCCCTTCGGTAGGTATTACCGACAGCAGATCTCCGGAAATAGGTCTAGAACCGTTCAAATTCTTTAAGCTCAACAAAAACGTATCATCTTCTTTAAGTTCTACTTTATCGACCACTTCAAAGGTTGAAGCAGGTTTTGAACGGTTAACCAACTTGGGTTTCTCTAAATGGATGCTTAGGCCGGCCAATTTTGACCAAGCGTTTGACCAATTATTGAAAGATTCGAAAGACTGGTTATTTACGGTAAAAACGTCCATAAGTGCAGTGCCACCTTCGGTATTCTTTAAAATATCGTGAGTTTTATATGCAAACTGACAGAAATTAGGATAAGCCGTTGAACCGAACCCGACCACTGAAAATTGAAAATCTTTATGCTGAGTATTTTTTTGAGCTAGTTGAACAAATTTTTCTGCTGTAGCGGGAGCTTCACCCTGACCATAGGTCGCCGTGATAACTATTAAATGCTTGATGTTTTTGAAGTGTCCGTATTGGTCCATAAGGCCCAAGTAACTTTTCTGCCCAATTGATTCTAATTGCTTGTGTAGCTCTTGAGCAAATTGTAAAGTGGTTCCCCCTTCCGTACCTACCAAAATCACATACTCACTTTCGCTTTTGGAGTACTTGTTTTTAATTTTGGTTTTAGGTCGTTTGAAATAAATGATAAAACCCGTAATCGTTAGTAAGGGTACGGCCAAACTACCGAAACCGAGAATGATAGACCATATTATGCTTCCTTCACCCGTGTGCAGTACTGTTGCCCAAGAGGTAATTACCTGGGTTACGGAGTAATTTTCTTGAGCAAGAATATCTCCGGTTACCTGGTTAAGATAAAGTTCTTTGTTTTTTAAGCGGATGATGTAGTAGTCTTCAACGAACTCAGAAAAGGGATATTCAAGTTCTCGAAGCTGTGACAACGGAGTATTTTTGAAGAATTCGAAAGCAGTTATTTCCTGAAAAGGTTCTTCTTGAATAGAATCAAAATCGACTTGTAAAGAGATTTGGGGTTCTTTTATAACATCGAATCGATGCAATGAAAGGTAGACCCCGGTAATGGCTAAAATGAGCAGAGGTATCAAAGTATATCTTGCATATACCACATGATGGTATTGTGAGAAATTTTCACGTACCACGGGTGCAAAAAATTGTCGCGAGCCCCCTTGTCTTTTAACTATAAGTACAATACCAGAGATGGCAATAAGAAAAAGTAAAAAGGAAGCCAAGCCTATTAAGAAACGCCCAGTAGACTTTAAAAATAGAGATCGATGGAGATTCGTGGCAAATTGAAAAATGGGTTTCTTCTGTATGAGATCACCCAATTTTTCGCCGGTAAAAGGGTTTACATAGAACTCGGCATTTTTACCTTCTTCTATGACAGCAACACTTACAAAGCCGTTACGGTCGCGGGAGACGGCCAGTATTTCATCGTAGTGCGAATTAAGGGTTGCTAAGGTTTCTGCCAAAGAAAGTTCATCGGCCCCAGAAACACTATAGGGCTGAATTTTATTCGTAATGGGTTCTAACGCTAGTATGACCCCGGTGACCGATGCAATTAACAGGAAAATCGAGGAGGTTATAGCAAAAAGTAAATGGCTATACCTCCATACCGATACAATCATAAAATCTATCTGTTAGGTACCATTCTTATGTAGCGAATATAACCTTGGCCATCTACTTTTTCTTTAATGGTGGCTGAATTCAGCTCGATTTCTGCATCATTGGAATAGTACTCTTGATTTTCGACGGCAGATTCAAATCGAACTTTATATCCGGCATCAATATGAGAAGCGTTGAAACCTAAAGAAATGATGTTTCGTTCACCATTGCCTACAGTGGCCCCGGTGATGGCATCAACGTTTTCTTTACTACCATCACTAAACTTCCACCAATTCTTGATATCAGGAAACCACTCTTTATCGTCGCCTTGAACGTATAAAGTTTTTTCGTATTCTCCTTTCGGATTGATTAGAGAGACTACAACATAGGCTTTCTCTCCGGTATAGTTCATCATCTGTATCATACATTTATAACTTACCTCGGGCTCTTTAACAAATGATGATAAGCCAATAAATACTGAGGTCAAAAGTAGAACTCCTATAGATTTAAATATATTCTTCTTCATCAAAGTACTAGTTTAAAAATTGAAGGTTCACTTTGTTTTTTGAGAGTAATTCGTTCTCACTTGCCAAATCATGCGCTGTCTCACCGAAATCTGTGGTAGATTTTGAATTGGCACCGTTAGAGAGCAAATATTTTAAAATGGCTGCATTTTCCGTTTTCATAGCAGCGTAGTGCAAGGGCGTATTTCCATCTTTATCCTTACCATTGATATCACTGCCAAAGGCACTGACTTTCTTTAATAGATCTAGGTTATTCTGAGCAACGGCCAAATGCCATATAGAACTATTGTCTCCCTGTAATTTTTTAAAATCGAATCCCTTACTTTGTAAAGCTGCGACTTTAGTGTCGAAATCACGTGGCTTGCCGCGAGTCGACATTAAATAATATGCTAGGTTATTTCCTTTTTTATCGACGACATTGACATCGGCGCCTTTTGAAATAAGATAAGATACTACATCGCCACCATTGTTCTGAACCGCTATGGCCAAGGCTGTACGCCCATCTTTGTCCGCATGATTGATATTCTCAGATTTTTCGGCGAAATATTTAATTACTTCGAGCTTATTTCTTTGAGCGGCGTTGAGTAATGCCGTATTACCTTCACTATCGACCGCATTCGGGTCCACACCTTTTGCAATGAAATATTCAAAAGCTTTTGGGTCTTCTGACGAACTGGCAATGTTCTGTAGTGGAGTAACCCCTTCTTTGGTCTTTACATTGGCATCGATACCCAAACCTTCTAAATACTTATAAAGCTGAATCGAGCTTTCTCGACTTTTGCTGGCGAAGAAAATAGCGTTTTCACCAGTTTCTTCGTTCTTATCGGTAGAAACTCCTCGTTCAACTAGTTGCTTGAGCACATCAATATTTCCACCTTGTGCAGCATAATGAAAAATACCGTTACCGTGGTCATCGGTACTATTGATATCCAAACCTTTGCTAATAAAATAATCGACCAGCTTTAGGTCTTTTCCACGAGAAGCAGCGACCAGTAATGCATTCTTACCATGATGATCTTTTTCATTTTTTAAATCTGCCCCATTGGCTATAAAGTAATCATAGATGGCAGTATCTTGCTGTCCTGTAGCAGCAGTAAAAGAAATTGGGCCATAGCCATGAGAGTCTACAAGGTCTAATTTAGCTCCTTCTTTAATCAAATATTTTACGACCTCAAGGTTGCCGTTCGAAGCTGCCCAAAAAACATATGTTCTAGAATCGTGGGTACGTTTGTTAACATCGTTACCCTGTGAAACTAGATATTCGATGGTACTTACAGGATTTCCACCGAAAATCGCATAAGTGGTAGCATCGAAACCACCACGGTTGGCTTCGGTAATGGAGTGACCTTTTTCTATATTAGCTTTTATATCGGCAATACTTGGCTTTGTGGTCCAATAATCTCTGTTTAAAAAAGTATTGGAAGATTTTTCTGCTTGTCTTTGTGAAGTGCCCAAGAATGGAATTAATGTAAGGCCAATCAGCAATACCAAGGTTTTGAATATGTGCTTTTTCATTTTGAAATATTTAATTAAAGGTCAATGGTCTAATTACAATTAAGGTGTTCTAAAATATTAATCGTTCAAGGCACAAATATAAAACACTTTTTTAATTAAGATTAAATCTAAATAAAAATTCATGATAATTTTTTGATAAAAGGAGGAGGAGGGCTTAACATTGAGCAGACACTGTTGGAACGAGAGATAGCAATGTTTACGTACTAGAAAAAATTCGAGATACGGTTATAAGTGGAAAGTGAATTGTACGAACAAGGATTTTGTCTACGAAGAAAATCATGTATTTCTTAACTTGTTAAAAGTAAGGTCTTCTTAGAGGTGCGGTCTTAAGCCAATAATTTTTCTAAAATCTTTTCTACTCCAAAATTGTCGTTGCTTACGGTGTGGTAATTAGCTGCGTTTTTCACATTAGGGTGTGCATTTTCCATAGCAAAGCTAAATTCTGCAAGCGCCATCATTTCTAGGTCGTTATTATAATCACCGAATACCATAGTTTCTTCGGGAGTGACATTATTAAGTTCTTGTACCTTTTTCAGAGCGTAACCTTTATGTGCATTAGGGCTCGATATATCTACCCAATTTTCACCAGATACCTTAACCTGTAGTTCCCCCTCGAGATGAGAAACTTCGGGATAGATGTATTTTTCAGAACTTTCGTTATGATAAATGGCAATTTTCAGAATCTCGCCATTATGATTTTTGAGGTTTTCAATAACCTCGTATTCGGTATAGTATTCCTTTAATTTGTTCTCGAACTCTCTCGAGTCGTTTCTTATGTAAGCTTTATCGCTTGCGCAGAGTACGGGGTTTATGTTTTCTACGGAGTCAAGAATGCGCAATATCTTCTGCTTTGCTTCATTCTCTAATGGTGTAGAAACCAAAACTTTTCCATTTTGCATAGCAAAACCTCCATTTTCAGCTATTACAATGATTCGATCTTTAATAGGTTTAAGCTTATCTATTATACTGTGGTATTGTCTTCCACTGGCTGCGACGAATAAGATATTTCTCTCGCTCAATTTTTCATAGAGATTAAAGAAAAGTTCGCTTACTTCATGGTTGCTATTCAATAGGGTGCCGTCCATATCGGTTACGACCATTTTAATTTTAGATAAATCCATCAAATTCGATTTTGAAAGTTGCAAAGGTATTTTTTATCCTCTGATAATAGTGTAGATTTATAATGTTTTACGGTTTATTTATACGAAGCTACTTTTGTAATGAAATTTTATCAAAAACAATATACGCTTAAAGCTCAAGAACGGGGTTTTCATCTGATTACCCAAGAGGTGCTTAATGCTATGCCCGAAATAAAGGAAATAAATAAGGGAATGCTACAAGTGTTTATCAAACATACTTCGGCCAGTTTGACGATTAACGAGAATGCCGATCCTACCGTTCGCTCAGATTTTGAAAGTCATATGAATGTAATGGTGCCAGAAAATGCGCCTTATTACCTTCATAATTATGAGGGGCCTGATGATATGCCCGCTCATATTAAAAGTTCTCTCATGGGTGCATCGGTGCAAATTCCAATTACCAGAGGTAGATTAAATCTTGGAGTCTGGCAGGGGATTTATCTTTGTGAGCACCGAAATGGTGCTTGGTCAAGAAACTTGGTGATTACTGCATTTGGAGTATAAAAAAATCCGACTCAATTGAATCGGATTTTTTAAAAGTGAGATAATATTCTTAAAACTATTTAACCTGTTCTACGATAGCTTTGAACGCCTCCGGGTGGTTCATGGCCAAATCGGCTAAAACTTTTCGGTTCAATTCAATTCCGTTCGCTTTTACTTTTCCCATAAATTGGGAATAAGAAAGACCGTGCATACGGGCACCCGCGTTAATACGCGTAATCCATAGGGCACGAAAGGTTCTTTTTTTGTTTCTTCTGTCACGGTAAGCATAAAGCATCGCTTTTTCTACCGCATTCTTGGCTACTGTCCAAACGTTTTTACGTCTTCCGAAATAACCTTTGGCTTGCTTCATCACCTTTTTTCTTCTGGCTCTTGAAGCAACTGCATTTACTGATCTTGGCATAACTTTTAAATTTTTGTAGCAGGCGGTGCTAAATAACACTCTTTTTAAGGCCCGACTCCATGGTTAATAAATTACCTGGTGAACAATTATTTTAAACACAATTGTTCTTTGATACTGTTCTCGTCCGATTTATGAACAAGGGTATCGTGTGTTAATTTAAGCTTACGCTTCTTAGACTTCTTCGTAAGAATGTGGCTTTTAAAAGCGTGCTTTCTTTTAATTTTTCCGGTACCGGTAAGCTTAAAACGCTTCTTGGCACTGGATTTCGTTTTTTGTTTAGGCATTTTTTCCTATTTATTGATTATCTCACTTTTCATGCTAAACGCCGCCCTTGATAAAAGGGCAGCGTTTAGTATACTCTTATATACCGAATTGATTCGGAATCTTATTTTTTAGTCTTCGGAGCGATGAACATTGTCATTCGCTTTCCTTCCAACTTAGGTAATTGTTCTACTTTGCCTAACTCCTCCAAATCGGTAGCTAGCTTTAAAAGTAGTATCTCACCTTTGTCTTTATAAACTATAGAACGCCCTTTAAAGAAAACGTAAGCCTTCAATTTGGCTCCGTCGCTCAAAAACTTTTCGGCGTGTTTCTTCTTAAACTCGTAATCGTGATCGTCGGTATTCGGCCCAAAACGTATTTCTTTTACGACTACCTTAGAGGCCTTCGCCTTCATGGCCTTCTCTCGTTTTTTCTGTTCGTAGAGAAACTTTTTGTACTCCATAATCTTACACACCGGAGGTGCAGCTTTCGGAGAAATTTCTACTAAATCGAGACCCATTTCTGTAGCTATATCAAGTGCTTTTCGAATGGGGTAAATACCTACTTCAACATTGTCGCCTACCAACCTTACCTCAGGTGCGAGTATTTTTTCATTGATATTATGGGGATTCTTATTTTCCCTTCTAGGTTGGGGCCTAAATCTTTTTCTTATTGCTATGACTAATACTTTTTAGTTAAACTTAATTTTATTTGAACGACTTTAAGGTACTATTTATTTCTGTAGTTACCAAGTCGCTAAAGGCTTCGAGGGAAATTGATCCCAAATCTTCGCCACCATGTCTGCGAACAGAAATGGTATTTGATTGTTCTTCATTCTCCCCAACGATTAGCATAAATGGTATTTTATTCATTTCTGCTTCTCGTATTTTCTTGCCAACAGTCTCGTTCCTGTCATCAATGAGGGCGCGAATTTCGTTATTTTCTAGTGAATTTAAAACTTTTTCAGCATATTTTTCATGTTTCTCGCTCACAGGCAGAACAATAGCTTGCTCTGGAATCAACCATAGCGGGAAATTACCTCCTGTATGCTCAAGTAATATAGCTATAAAACGCTCCATACTTCCGAATGGTGCGCGGTGTATCATTACGGGTCTATGCAATTCGTTATCACTACCTTTATAGGTGAGGTCAAAACGTTCGGGCAGATTATAATCTACTTGAATGGTGCCCAATTGCCATTGTCTGCCCAAAGCATCTTTCACCATGAAATCCAACTTAGGTCCGTAGAAAGCGGCTTCACCTTGTTCAATAATATAGGAAAGTCCTTTTTCCTTGGCGGCATTAATGATGGCATTTTCAGCTTTTTCCCAATTCTCTACCGAGCCAATGTATTTCTCGGGCGTACTTAAGTTCCTAACTGAAACTTGCGCCGTGTAATTGTCAAAGCCAAGCGAGCTTAATACATATAATGATAGGTCTATCACATCTTTGAACTCTTGGTCTAGTTGTTCCGGGGTGCAAAAGATATGGGCATCATCTTGAGTAAACCCTCGAACTCTTGTAAGGCCATGTAGTTCACCGCTCTGTTCGTAGCGATAAACGGTACCGAATTCAGCATATCTTTTAGGTAGTTCACGATAGCTGAACGGCCTTGTATTGTATATTTCACAGTGGTGAGGGCAATTCATGGGTTTTAAGAGAAACTCCTCATCCTCCTTTGGGGTGTGTATGGGCTGAAAACTATCTGCACCATATTTTTCGTAATGGCCAGAAGTTACATAGAGCTCTTTTTGGCCAATATGAGGGGTCACTACCATTTCATAGCCCGCTTTCTTTTGTGCTTTCTTGAGAAATTGCTCTAGTCGTTCCCTTAATGCGGCGCCTTTGGGTAGCCACAACGGAAGACCTTGCCCTACTTTTTGTGAAAAGGTAAATAATTCTAGTTCTTTACCTAATTTTCGATGGTCTCTTTTCTTGGCCTCTTCGATCATGGCCAAATATTCGGTAAGCTCTTTTTGTTTCGGGAAAGAGATACCGTAAACTCGGGTAAGCTGGGTATTGTTCTCGTCACCTCTCCAGTAAGCTCCGGCAACGTTCAGTATTTTTATGGCCTTGACAATTCCTGTGTTGGGTATATGCCCACCTCTACAAAGGTCGGTAAAGGTGTCGTGGTCACAGAATGTGATATTGCCATCTTCAAGATTCTCGATCAGCTCGACCTTATATTCGTTGGCTTCATTCTTGTACTGAGAAAGAGCATCTGCTTTTGAAACTGGTCGCATTTTAAAATCATGCTTACCCCGTGCAATTTCCAGCGCCTTTTTTTCTATGTTCTGAAAGTCTTTTTCTGAGATAGACCGATCACCGAAATCAACATCATAATAAAAACCGTTTTCTATTGCTGGGCCAATTGTCAGTTTGATACCAGGGTATAACTCTTCTAAAGCTTGGGCGACTATGTGTGAGGTCGAGTGCCAAAATGCTTTTTTTCCTTCCTTGTCCTTCCAAGTGAAAAGTGTTAGGCTCCCATCTTCGGTCAAAGGTGTAACGGTTTCGACAACGGTTTCATTGAATTTTGCCGATATTACATTGCGGGCCAACCCTTCACTTATGCTTTTTGCAACATCCATTGGTGTGCTGCCGCTTTCGAATTCTTTTAAAGTACCGTCGGGTAGAGTGATTTTAATCATGTTGTTTTTGTAAATGGGAAGCAAAGATAGTATTCCCTTATCATGCACACAATATGAACCAATCATTTAATGTAGGATCAGTTGGGGAATATTACAGCTTTGTAAGTTGAAGGGAAAGTTCTGGTACTTTTCAGAATTTATATAGGTTCTGTTTCTGCGATTGTAATTTTCAAATTATGAGTTATCATTATTATAGTATATCTAAGGATTTAAAAGGTTTGGGTTTGTAGTGTCTTGAGATGGAGTGGTCAGGTTTGCCCAAACGATATGGTAGTGCTGCATGATTTTTTTAGTATGATTGAGAATGGAATTTTGCTACTATAAAGTATTTGCTCAATTAAAATATTAGAATTATATTTAACGCCCTTCAAACGAAAAATATTTTTTTCCATGAATAACCCGTTGCAAATCAGGGTATTCGTTCCGGGGTTTAAAAAACCTTTTTCAAAAGGGTTGTACAATTGAAAAAGGGGTGTACATTTGCAGCCCGAAAAACAGGTATTATATTTGTTTTTCGGATTTTTGAAGTTCATTGGAATACTGTTTTTTTTGTGCGGCGTCGGCGGAATATTTTTTCTTCGAAAAACGTTGCGGGTTAAAAAAACAGTTGTACATTTGCAGCCCGAAAAACAGCAAGCTGTTTTAGGGAAAAGAGGCTCATTTGCATACTGGATTCGTCAAAACGTTTTTTTCGAAAAAAAATCAAAAAAACGTTGCGAGTTAAAAAAAACAGTTGTAAATTTGCACCCGCTTTGAGAGACATACGGCAGTAAGACGCCGGGTCGACAAGGGGCGGAGAGGGCCAAAGGCGGTCCTCGGAATTTAGAGAAGAAGTTCATTGACATACTGTAGAGACGATAGCGAGCCGAAAAGGCGAGCTACCATATAAGTATTTTGGAATAAAAGAATAGAACACAGATAGAGAGACGGGGCCGGGAGGACTTTATCGGCGTTGGCGCGAAATTATATACGAATCAACGATGAAGAGTTTGATCCTGGCTCAGGATGAACGCTAGCGGCAGGCCTAACACATGCAAGTCGAGGGGCAGCGGGAGAAAGCTTGCTTTCTTGCCGGCGACCGGCGCACGGGTGCGCAACGCGTATGGAACCTGCCCTTGTCCGGGGAATAGCCCAGAGAAATTTGGATTAATGCCCCATAGTACCCCTTTGTTGCATAACTGGGGGGTTAAAGATTTATCGGACAGGGATGGCCATGCGTACCATTAGTTAGTTGGCGGGGTAACGGCCCACCAAGGCATCGATGGTTAGGGGCCCTGAGAGGGGGATCCCCCACACTGGTACTGAGACACGGACCAGACTCCTACGGGAGGCAGCAGTGAGGAATATTGGACAATGGAGGGAACTCTGATCCAGCCATGCCGCGTGCGGGAAGAAGGCCCTATGGGTCGTAAACCGCTTTTATACGGGAAGAAAAAGGGCTACGTGTAGCCTGTTGACGGTACCGTAAGAATAAGGACCGGCTAACTCCGTGCCAGCAGCCGCGGTAATACGGAGGGTCCGAGCGTTATCCGGAATCATTGGGTTTAAAGGGTCCGTAGGCGGGCCGTTAAGTCAGGGGTGAAAGTCTGCGGCTCAACCGTAGAACTGCCCTTGATACTGGCGGTCTTGAGTCATATTGGAGTGGGCGGAATATGTAGTGTAGCGGTGAAATGCATAGATATTACATAGAACACCGATCGCGAAGGCAGCTCACTAAGTATGTACTGACGCTGATGGACGAAAGCGTGGGGAGCGAACAGGATTAGATACCCTGGTAGTCCACGCCGTAAACGATGGATACTAGCTGTCCGGGTCCTTGAGACCTGGGCGGCCAAGCGAAAGTGATAAGTATCCCACCTGGGGAGTACGTTCGCAAGAATGAAACTCAAAGGAATTGACGGGGGCCCGCACAAGCGGTGGAGCATGTGGTTTAATTCGATGATACGCGAGGAACCTTACCAGGGCTTAAATGCATTTTGACAGGGTCAGAGATGACCTTTCCTTCGGGCAATTTGCAAGGTGCTGCATGGTTGTCGTCAGCTCGTGCCGTGAGGTGTCAGGTTAAGTCCTATAACGAGCGCAACCCCTACCGTTAGTTGCCAGCATGTCATGATGGGGACTCTAACGGGACTGCCGGTGCAAACCGTGAGGAAGGTGGGGACGACGTCAAATCATCACGGCCCTTACGTCCTGGGCCACACACGTGCTACAATGGCAGGTACAGCGGGAAGCCACTGCGCAAGCAGGAGCGGATCCACAAAACCTGTCACAGTTCGGATCGGGGTCTGCAACCCGACCCCGTGAAGCTGGAATCGCTAGTAATCGGATATCAGCCATGATCCGGTGAATACGTTCCCGGGCCTTGTACACACCGCCCGTCAAGCCATGGAAGCCGGGAGTGCCTGAAGTCCGTCACCGCAAGGAGCGGCCTAGGGCAAGATCGGTAACTAGGGCTAAGTCGTAACAAGGTAGCCGTACCGGAAGGTGCGGCTGGAACACCTCCTTTCTAGAGCTTTCCGCGACGATGTTGCGGAAGGGCGACCTCGCCGATAGGTGCACCGACCGTGCCCCGTCCCCTTTCTGTATTCTTAACCGATTTTCCGAAAAGCGTTTATATGGCAAGTATGTGAAGAAGTCTCTATGGTATAATAATAATAGGAAACGGTCGTCCGCGAGGATGGTCCGGGACAGTCCCGTAGCTCAGCTGGTTAGAGCGCTACACTGATAATGTAGAGGTCGGCAGTTCGAGTCTGCCCGGGACTACATGGTGCCGAAGGGCGCGACGTTCATTGAGAATAGGGAACATTGGAAATTTTAGAAGTTGGGAAACCAGTTTGCAGTACGCAGTTCGCAGTACGCAGTACGCAGCATAATGACTGAATACTGAACACTGATTGCTGTATACTCTAAAGACGGGGGATTAGCTCAGCTGGCTAGAGCGCCTGCCTTGCACGCAGGAGGTCATCGGTTCGACTCCGATATTCTCCACCAGGCGATGCCCGGGGACGATTAAGTTGGTTCTCGAGGTACCGTGGATGGGACGGATAGGCATTTAATGCCTGTCGTGGCTCACGACAACGTTCATTGACATATTGGGACAGGGTACATTTTTTATAGAGATGTACTTTGAAGAAAAACACACGAATTTTTTAAGTAAAGAGTACGCAAATAGAATAGCGAAACAAAAGGACGGCGACAAGCTGGATAAGGGCGTATGGGGAATGCCTAGGCTCTCAGAGGCGACGAAGGACGCGATAAGCTGCGAAAAGCTGCGGGGATCGGCACATACGATATGATCCGCAGGTATCCGAATGGGGCAACCCGTTATACTGAAGGTATGACATCCGAAAGGAGGCAAACCCGGTGAACTGAAACATCTAAGTAGCCGGAGGAGGAGAAAACAAAAGTGATTCCGGGAGTAGCGGCGAGCGAAACCGGATTAGTCCAAACCGTACATGTTCCGGCATGTGCGGGGTTGTAGGACCGCGATATTCGAACAGTGATGAACTAGAACGTTTTGGAAAGA